>CAYHAX010000185.1:0-4622 GCA_964354695.1 uncultured Dehalococcoidia bacterium | reverse complement strand
CAATTGACAATAACACGACCCCTGCTAAATGGATTGCACAGGCTATTCGCAATGAGTGTAAGCGTCCAAAGAAGGTAACTCAAGCGCAGATAGCAAGAGAGTGCGGTGTATCTGACAGTTATATAAATCAAGTTCTAAAAGGCAAGAGAAAACCTAGTGAAAAAGTCCTAAGCAAAATTAAGCATTATTACCCAGAAGTGTTTGCAACTAGAGGCAGGCATGATTCTGGGGTATGACTGGCGGGCAAAGAGTGGGGAGAGCTGGAGAACAGGGTATTTATTGCTGAAACATATGAAGGGCGCTCTCTCTGGCAAGATTCCGTTAATGATGAAGGTAAATGGCGTTGTTGGTATGGTGGGGGAGGGTGAATACTATGTCAGCACTATCGGTGTGTACCCGCAGTACAGAGACAGGATAGTAGGGACGCGGTTGATTTTGGGGTTGGAGGAGGGGGCTGTGAAGAAAGGTGCTGCGCGGTCGTCATTGGATGTTGAGGTGGAGAATGTTGGTGCGCTAAGATTATACAGCAGGCTCGGTTATGCAACGATGAAATAATCGTCGGTGAAACTGCCAGGGAACAAGGCTTTTCGCTTCTACAGGATGCGAAAGCAGCTAAAATAAGGCGGGGAGGTTGATATGCCGAAGCAAATTTCTAACCTTAAGCAGGAACCGAAGATAATTGAGATGCCCTCTCAAAAAATGGCTGCGCTTCATTCCAAGGGTGACCCCAATGAGGTTATGCCACAGCTAATGCCTGCGCTATATGGGTCGGTATATACTCTCAAGTTCGACCTCAAAAAGAAGGGCAGGGAGTTCAAGGTGGGCGTGTTGCGGGCACGCTGGCCTGATGCTCATCTTGTGCCTAAGAATCAGTGGACTGGTATCTGGGGCTTGCCTATTCCCGATGATGTGACTTTGTTGCACCAGAAGGTCTCCGGCGTCGAGGTTAAGGTCGAGGTCTGGCAATATGGGAAGGTGGCGCAAATACTTCATATCGGGTCATACGATACGGAGGGCCCCACGGTGCAGAGATTGCACGACTTCATCTCAAGAAGTGGTTATGAGATAGCCGGGGTGCATGAGGAGGAGTATCTGACTACGCCCAAAGCGAAGGTTCAGAAGACTATAATACGTTACCCGATTAAGAAGAAGTAGGAATTATTCTAAAGTCAGCGAAAGCCTAAGGCTCAAGTGTTCAAAGCGCTTATTGTTTGTGTGAGGATACTATCTCGGAAAGAGCCAGCAGGAAACCGGTGGCGACCACTGTATAAAGCAAGCCCAGGAAGAACTGCCCAGCCTGAGCGGCTCCAGATTCATGTTCCATGCCCACTGAGGAAAGAATGGCGTAGAGAAATCCCAGAGCAGCGGCAGCTATCGCCAGATAGTTGAGCAGCGAGGGCAGGCTGAACCGGATATTGACCTTAACCTCTTTGGCTTCTTTTTTCTCGTCTTTCTTCTCCATAGGGGAGCTCCTCCTTTGCGGTTCGACTTTAATTTAGATAAGGCTAAAAGTCAAGCAGTCGGATGAGCTGTGCGAAGCTATCTATCTATTAGGCGCTCGCACAGGGTTGTTTTGCAGACGGATTTGTGGTAACATACTCCCTACAGGAGGTGGTACGGAATGTACGATTTCGAGTATCAGGAAATAGCAATGACTACTTGGGCTATGCTGCGCCAAACTGGGATTGCGGTGAACAAGGCAGCAGAGGTTAAGCTCGCTAAAGTGGGCTTGACACCCGAGAAGGCTGCGGTCCTCTGGGCTTGCAGGGACTATCCGGGGACATTGACGCCTGCTGAGATAGCCCGTCTGGTGTTCCGAGAGAATCAGACTATTGCAGGGCTGCTCAACCGAATGGAGAAAGAGGGTCTGGTAGTAAGGGTCCCCAAGCGCAAGGGGCACCCCTTCACAGAGGTCAAGATGACCCCAAAGGGTGAGAAGCTTTGTGGTCCAGGGATCGATATATTGAAGGCGCTGATAAAAGGTCTGGTGGCTGATATATCGGTTGAGGAGCAGAAGCAGCTTCAGAAGACCCTGAGAAAGCTGCGGCAGAAGATGCTGGACGACATGCATCTGGAACTGGACAAGCTGCCATCTGCTTATCCTGCTGGCAAGCCTATTGCTATAAAGTGGTAGGGCAGGTTTGCCTGGCTGGGTAAACTGACAAAGTATGTAACTATTGGCTGAGAGGCTGGGTATCTCTAATAACTGAGAATATCCAGCCTTTTCTTTTGTACTCCAAAGTTGTGGGACAAAGTGCTATACTAGGAAACCTAAGCTCGAGACACTGATTACGAGTGGAGGTGAGTTTTGGCATCGAGGATGAGGGTTACTATACGGGAAATGGAGGTGGACGATATACCCTCAGTCTATCATCTTGGTGAGCAGCTTTTCACCAGCGAGGAATTTCCCATTCTTTACCGTACTTGGGATCCTTATGAGGTGACGGAATATTTCAGCTCCGACCCGCAGTATTGTCTGGTAGCCGAGTTAAAAGGGGTGATCGTCGGTTTTAGTCTCGCTACCACCATCGAGAAGGAGGGCACTGCCTGGAAGAAGTACGGGTATCTGGTGTGGTTGGGGGTGGCTGATGATTTTCAGCGCACTGGTCTGGGGCGGCGCCTCTACAGGGATGTTGAGAAGAGGTTGCGCAAAGATGGGGCGAGGATGGTGATAGCTGATACCGAGGGCGACAATGAACCTGCTATATCATTTTTCAAGGCGGTAGGCTTCAACTCCCGCACCCCTCATATCTGGCTGTCCAAGACCTTGAAACGCCGTTCCAAGAAATCCAATAAACTCGAGGACCTTGCCTGTGACTGACCCCAAGAGGACCAAAAAAGTGAGAACAGCCCCCGACACATCGGTAGATGTGCAGCCTGAGAGGCTGAAGAGTCTCCTCAAAGCCCTTGTCGATATATATAGCCCATCGGGCAAGGAGGAGGAGATTATCGAATATGTCGAGGGGTACTTGAAGGGCAACGGGCTGCATGCGGTCAAGCAGAAGGTTGATGAGAACCGATTTAATCTGGTGGTTTTGCCTGAGGATGATGAGGAGGTAGACCTTTGCTTCGTGGGGCATCTGGACACAATCGCTGCTCATGATATAGAGGACTACGAGTTCTATGAGGAGGATGAGAAGGTTTTCGGGCTGGGGACAACCGATATGAAAGCTGGTTGCGCGGCTATGCTCGAGGCATTTACTGTTCTCAGGGAGCGCGGAGGCAAGATGCCCCCTGTAGGACTTGCTCTGGTGGTGGGTGAGGAGGAGGAAAGCGATGGCGCAAAGACGCTGGTGCGGGAGTACAGCTTCCCTTGGGCGGTGGTCGGTGAGCCCACAGATTTGGTGCCCTGCCTGGGTCATTACGGCTATCTGGAGGTGCTTCTGCGTACCAGGGGGAAGAGAGCCCATTCCTCGTTGCCTGAGCTGGGGCAGAACGCAATTGAGAATATGCTGAGGCTGCTGTTGAGGGTTACGGAGTATATCACAACTGCGCCCAAGGGTGTGGTCTACAATGTCAGGCAGCTTTCGGGGTTCCCGGGCAGCTTTGTGGTGCCGGATAGCTGTGAGGCATGGCTCGATTTGCACCTGCACCCGGATTCAAGGGTGGATTTGCTTAAAGCGGAGCTGGAGCAGTTGGTGGAGGAGGCGGATGGTAGCATCCCCGGGCTGGATGCTTATATAAGATTTGAAAGCACACAGTCGGGCTATCGCATCTCTCCCAAGAGACCGCTGGTAAAAAGGTTGAAAGAGGTTTACAAGAAGCTGTCTCTCTCCTGGGAGCCACAGGACTTCAGGAGCCATTCCGATGGTAACGTGCTCTGGGGAGCAGGGACAGACCCGATTATACTGGGACCGGGTCGGTTGGAGGCAGCGCATACAGCAGAGGAGTCTGTGGATTTCAGCCAGGTGGTGCAGGCTGCCAGGCTTTACTTGAATTTCGCCGTCTCTATAAGCGCTCCTTTTTCGAAATGAACCCGGTTGAATTTGCGAGATTATTATGAAATCACGTGACGGAAAAGACCTGTGGGCTTTTTTTGAGCCCAGGTCTGTAGCTATATTCGGCTCGGTGAAGGATGGTATGGGTCTTGCCTGCGGTGTGATAAAGAATATGCAGGACTATGGTTACTCGGGCAAGCTCTATCCCATCAATCCGTCGGGCGGCGGTGCTCTGGGCTTGAAGGTCTATCCTGCCCTCGATGATGTGGCTGTTACTGTTGATTTGGCTGTGGTAATCACGCCTCCGCCCACTGTACCGGGTATCATCGAGCAGTGCGCCCGGAAGGGGGTGAAGGCTGTCGTCATCGTATCTGAGAATTTTGCTGAGGCGAACCACGATGGTGCGAGGTTACAGCAGCAATTGGTTGACATAACTAGCCGCACCGATGTTCGCATCATAGGACCAAATACGGTGGGGGTACTGAATGTAGCTAATGGCTTGGTGACTATCCCCTACATGATAGGATATCGGAATATCCGAAAGGGAGGCATAGCTTATTGCAGTCAGACGGGTATCGCTGCCGCGCAATGTCAGCCTCTGGGGGACCGGGCATATCCCATAAGCAAGATGGTTGACTTCGGAAACAAGTGCGATGTCAATGAGGTCGACGTACTGAATTACTT
>CAYHAX010000184.1:0-2528 GCA_964354695.1 uncultured Dehalococcoidia bacterium | reverse complement strand
TATTTCCACACTGGCGCTGAATTTCATCTCTCACCCCCAAAGGAAAACTCTAAATTCCAATTTCTAAACTCTAAACAATATCGAATTCCCCAAATTCAAAAGTTTAGAACATTCTGCAACTTGAATTTGCCTGCGACTAAGCTCAGGCCAGGGTTTAGGATTTCTGATTTCGAGATTAGAATTTGATTACTATATGCTCAACTTGTGTCCTTCGCCTTGATACCCTATAATCTAGGGGAGACGCCGACAAAAAGCAACCCCATCGTTCGGTTGATGAGCAATATCGGTAGCGCTATGCAACGTTTGCCCCTAGTGGCGGAGATTCCAAACCCGCCCAGCCCTTCACAAGCATTTGAAGCCTTCGCAGACAAGCCTTTCAGCTTCTTCCTGGACAGCGGCATGGACACCCAGAGGCTGGGACGCTACTCCTTCATGGGCAGCAACCCCTTCCTCGTCATGAGAAGCCGCGGCAGGGATATCGCGCTTATCAGTCCCCAAAGCAAAAAAACCGTCACGGGCAATCCCTTCGATGTGCTGGGCGAGCTGCTCCAGGAATACAAGCTGGACGGGAACACCTCGGGGCTACCCTTCGTGGGCGGGGCTGTGGGCTATCTCGCTTATGATTTGGGGCAATTCATAGAGAGGCTGCCCTCTAAGGCTGTGGACGACCTGCAGCTCCCCGAGTGCTACCTCGCCTTCTATGATGCGGTAGCTATCTTCGATAACCTCGCGGGCAGGGCTTTTATCGCTTCCACGGGCTTCCCCGAGAAGGGCAACAGCCGGCAAAAAAGAGCAGAGGCTCGGCTCGAAGAGATAGAGCGCTTGGTAGCCCGGGCGCCCCGCCTAGCGGAAGACAAAGCCTCATATCCCGACCAACCTGGTGGCAAGAGAGTCAACCTGCGCGCCAATTTCACCCACGAAGTCTACCTGGAGGCGGTGCAGAAAGCCAGAGACTATATCATCGCTGGAGATATCTTTCAGGTAAATCTCTCCCAGCGATTCGAGGCTGATATGCCCATATCTCCTTACGCCCTGTACCGCCGCCTGCGCAAAATCAATCCAGCGCCCTTCGCCAGCTATCTGGATTTCGAGGGCGTTACCGTGGTCAGTGCCTCCCCCGAAAGATTTCTTAAACTCAGCGGCGACCGGGTGGAGACCCGTCCCATAAAGGGCACCCGACCCCGCGGCAAAGACACCGCAAAAGATGAGGCTCTGGCTCGGGAACTGGTGAACAGCTTCAAGGACAAGGCAGAGCATGTGATGATTGTCGACCTGGAGCGCAACGATATCGGACGGGTGTGCCGGTTCGGCACGCTGAGGGTCAGCGAGCTGATGGCGCTGGAGAAATACGCCACTGTGTTTCATCTCACCTCCACCGTGGAGGGAAGGCTCCGCCCCGGCAAAGGCGTCGTAGACCTGCTCAAAGCCACCTTCCCCGGAGGCTCAATCTCCGGCGCCCCCAAGGTGCGCGCTATGGAGATAATAGACGAGCTGGAGCCCACCAGAAGGAGCGTCTACACCGGCTCCATAGGCTACCTCAGCTTCGACGGTAGTCTCGACCTCAACATCGTCATCCGCACCATACTGGTCAAAGAGGGCAAGGCGTATTTTCAGGTGGGCGGTGCCGTGGTCTACGACTCCGACCCCGAGTCGGAGTACGTGGAGACACTTGACAAAGCAAAGGCTTTGATTCAAGCTTTGAGCATGGTTCCCGAGATGGCAAAAGAGGGCTCCCGATGATTCTGCTCATTGATAACTACGACTCCTTCGTCTACAACCTGGCTCAGTACATCGGCGAGCTGGGCTATGAGCCCGTGGTCTACCGCAACGACGCCATCGGGCTGGGCGAAATCGAGAAGCTGGCTCCAACCCACATCGTCGTCTCGCCGGGTCCCTGCACACCGCTGGAGGCAGGTATATCCAACGACGTGGTGCGCCACTTCGGAGGCAAGACTCCCATTTTGGGCGTTTGCCTGGGACATCAAGCCATCGGCTACGTTTACGGCGGCATTGTAGGGAGGGCGAGGCTTCCCATGCACGGCAAGACCTCCACAGTTCACCACGACGGCAAGACTATCTACAAAGGGCTGCCCAACCCCTTCGTAGGCGGGCGCTACCACTCGCTGATTGTCGAGCTTGACTCGGTTCCCGATTGCCTAGCGGTCTCAGCCTGGACAGAGGATAAGTTAATCATGGGCGTGCGCCACAAGAAGTACGCCGTGGAGGGGATTCAGTTTCATCCGGAATCCATACTAACCCCTGTGGGACATGACGTCCTGAGGAATTTCCTGAGCTTCACCCAGCCGATATGGAGCAAATAGTATTTCTAAACGGCGCACTCGTCCCCCGAAGCCAGGCTAAAATCTCGCCCTTTGACCTGGGCTTCCTCTACGGCTACGGGCTTTTCGAGACCATGCGCGCCTACTCTGGGCATATCTTTCGCCTCAACATGCACCTGGAACGCCTAAGAGGCTCGGCGGCACTGCTGGGCATACCCCTCGATGCACTCGACATCGAAAAAGCCTGCT
>CAYHAX010000183.1:0-4409 GCA_964354695.1 uncultured Dehalococcoidia bacterium | reverse complement strand
AAACCTCTGGCATCTGTTTGATAGTGATGAATCAAAGTGCCGCGTGGGGCCTCGACCACACCGACCCCCTCATCCGGGGTGGCAGTTATCCCAGCCCTAACTTCGGGGCTGGTTATTTCGGGGTCCTGACAGAGCTCAAGCAGCCTCTCGGCAGCATACATAAGCTCGACCAGCCTGGCCCAGTGGAATACCAGTGTGGCGTGAACGGGCTTGCCACCGAGCGTCTTGAACATTTTCTCATATTCGGCCTGCGCCAAGGGGGTTGCCATGCCGTCAGCCACATTTAGCCGCGCCAGCGGGCTAACTCGATAAACGCCGCTATCCTTCCCCTCAACAAATCCCTTCCAGCCGACCTTCTTCAGAAAGGGGAACTTTAAGTAGGTCCAGGGCTCTGGATGTTCTGCTACATAATCAAGGTATTGGGCAGGCTTGAACTTGGCGAATTCTTTGCCATCAGGATCAACCACACGGATGTCTCCGTCGTAGAAGTTCACCCTGTTCCTGCTATCAACCAAACCCATATAGTAGCTCTTCATGGTGTAGACGTTGCCGGTGATTATATTCAGATAGTCTTTATTAGCCAGAACCACATCGTTGAACAGCTTCAAGCTGAACTTGGAGAACTCGACGCATGACTTCGCTTTTTCCTCGAATTCCTCTCTCTGTTCCTTAGTGATCGGCTTGCTCATGCCGCCTGGGATGCCGCCTACGGGGTGAGTTGCCTTGCCTGCAA
The DNA here is from genome assembly GCA_964354695.1 of uncultured Dehalococcoidia bacterium. Taxonomy (GTDB): domain Bacteria; phylum Chloroflexota; class Dehalococcoidia; order SZUA-161; family SZUA-161; genus CAYHAX01. Next base: position 3,676 of record CAYHAX010000183.1, on the reverse strand, counting down.
TGGAGGCCTGGATACTCTGGGCGTAGGCCCGGTGCTTTATCACCTCGCCGCCAATCTGGAGCCCAACCTTGGAAATCACGCCCAGGATATTCCTCTGGGCGGGGTCGCTGGTGGGCCCCATGACGAAGTCGGGAGCAGCCAGGGCATAGAAGTGAGCGATATGAGAGTGAATATAGTGAGCGCAGTAGAAAGCCTCCCTCAGCTTCTTCCCTGCCGGCGGGGGGTCAACATGGAACACAGCGTCTGTGGCCTTACACGAGGCCATGTGATGTGCGCCCGGTCAGACACCGCAGATTCGAGGGACTATCCGGGGCAGCTCCTCAACAGGCCTGCCCTCGCAGAACTTCTCGAAGCCACGGAGTTCAGGTATTTGGAAGTAGGTGTTGGCGACATCACCTTCGTCATTCAGGAAGATCTCTATCTTGCCATGCCCTTCCAGCCTGGTTATGGGGTCTATAGTAACCTTTTTCATCCTGTCCTCCCCTCTAGTGCTTCTGGGAGTGTTTTCTCTTTAACATTGAGCTTGACATCCCAAACCTGTAGAATGTGCCTGCGGGGTCAACCACCTCGTTCACCATCTTGGTGATATCTTCCTTACCCTTGGCTTCATAAATAGAGGCGATTGAGCTGACCAACTTTGCCCCCTGATCGGCGACACCAGGCGGCGGGCCGAAGCAGCCGCGGCAGGGTATGTTGACCTTGACACACAGCGCACCGCAGCCACCTCTGGTGGCTGCGCCCATGCAGAGAAGCCCTTGCTCCAGGAGACATTTGTTGGGGTCGGGGATAATCTCATGAGTTCGGTATATCTTTGTTATCTTCTTATTATTCTCTTTCTTGCGGTCGCACTCATCGCAAAGCGTCTTCTCAGAGGCAATGACCGCACCGATGGGCGGCAGGCTGTTTGTTGCCAGGGCATTCACCACTTTTAAGATTAAATCCACTGTAGGCGGGCAGCCTGGAACGTAGTACTCGACGGGCACTACCTGAGCCAGGGTGTACACGTTATCATATAGCTCGGGCAGCGTTATCTCTCCCTCAGCGACCTTTACCTTGGTCTGGGGAAGAGTTTTATTAGGATTCTCGTTGGAAGGAGCCTCTAAGTAGACTCTGTCCATTATCTCGGCGCGGGTGGTGAAATTCGCCAGCGCCGGTATGCCCCCGAAGCAGGCGCAGGAGCCGAAAGCCACCATGGCCTTTGACTTGGCCCGTAGCAATTTGGCTATATGTTCCTGCTCTGAGCTTCTTATGCAGCCATTGAACAGACAGACATCTATGGATTTATCCGGCATGGCTTCTACATGATGATATTTGAAGTCGAGCGCTATGGGCCAGAACACTATGTCTGCAAGATTGGCTACATCCAGAATTTTTTCATTGACATCGAGTACAGCGACGTCGCAGCCGCCACAGGCACCAGCCCAGTAAAGAGCCAATTTCAGTTTAGCCATTACTTACCTCCGTCACTGCGGTTGAAGGGTCCCAGCGCTCTTATTTCCTCCGTCATGTCGTTGACGATGGTGGCAAATCGGTCTCCCTCTGAGGCTGAAACCCAATCCAACTTCACCCTTTTGGCATCTATCCCAAATTGGCCCAGCATTTTTTTGAGTAAGGGTATGCGCCTTGCGGCTTTCTCATTACCTTCCAGGTAATGGCACTCTCCGAGGTGTCAGCCACAGACAAGTACGCCGTCTGCCCCGGATTGAAAGGCTTTGACTACGAATGTCGGGTCTACTCTGCCGCTGCACATTACTCTTACTACCCGCATATTGGGGGCATACTTCTTTCGTGAGGTGCCTGCCAGGTCGGCGCCGGCGTAGGAGCACCAGTTGCACAGGAACCCCACAATCTTCGGTTCAAAGCTCATATCAGCACCCCCTCTACTTGCGCTAGGATTTGTTCAGTGGTGAAGTGTTTGCTTACTATGGCACCAGCGGGACAAGCGGCAGCACAGGTGCCACAGCCCTTGCACAGCGCTTCGTTAATATTAGCGACTTTCTTTGCTTCCTCGAAGGTGATGGCTTTGTACGGGCAAAGGTCAATGCAGGTCTTGCACCCGGAGCAAAGCTTCTCATCGACGACCGAGGTGGTAGCCTCTATCTCCACCTTGCCTTTGCTGATAACAGAAAGCACACGTGCTGCTGCTGCTGCTGCCTGAGCTACGGTGTCGGGTATATCCTTGGGACCCTGACAGCAACCTGCGATGAAGATGCCATCGGTGTTGGTAGCTACGGGGTCTAGCTTGGGATGCTTCTCCAGGAAGAAGCCATCTGCGCTTCTGCTTATTGAGAATAGCTTAGCTGTCTCCCCTGCATCAGCGCGGGGCTCGATGGCGGTGCTCAGGACTACCATATCGACCGGGATGCGGCGCTGTTTGCCCACTAGGGTATCCTCGCACAGCACGATGAGCTTGCCCTTTTCCTCGGGCTTCTCTGCTAAATCGGTGACCTCGCCAGCGCGTCCTCTGATGAAGTTGACGCCCTCCTCCTGAAGCCTGTTGTAGAACTCCTCGTACCCTTTGCCGAAGCAGCGCATGTCTATATACATCTGGTAGATTTCTGCATCGTGTATCTTCTCCCTTATTATGTGGGAGAACTTTAGTGCGTACATGCAGCAGACGCGGGAGCAGTACTCATGGTAATTCTTGTCGCGGCTGCCGATGCAGTGCAGGATAGCCACGCTCTTCGGCGTCGAGCCATCCTTGAGCACTAGTTTGCCGTCGGTAGGTCCTGAGGCGTTGCTCATCCTCTCGAACTGGACGCCAGTGTAGACGTTGGGATAGCGTCCGTATCCGAACGAAGCCATGGGTGTTGGGTCGAGGGAATCGAATCCAGTGGTAACTATGACGGAGCCGACATCCACCTCGATAATCTTCTCTTTCTGCTCGAAATCAATGGCTTTAGCCTCGCAGAATTTCTCGCAGGCCTTGCATTTGCCCTTCAGGAAGAAGGTGCAGTGCTCTTTGTCTATGACCGGGATGTTGGGCACTGCCTGGGGGAAGGGGGTGTAGATTGCTTTCCTGATGCCCATGCCTGCGTCGAACTCATTGCTCACTTTGGCGGGACATTTGTCTCTGCAGACGCCGCAGCCGGTGCATTTATCCTCAATTACGTAGCGCGGTTTTCTCTTGACTTTGACCTTGAAGTTGCCCACGTACCCTGAGACATCCAGCACCTCGCTGTATGTCATCATCTCTATGTTTTCGTGTGACCTCACCGAGGCCATCTTCGGAGTGAGTATTCAGGCCGAACAGTCGAGCGTAGGAAAGGTCTTGTCGAGCTGAGCCATGTGACCGCCTATCGATGGCTCCCTTTCCACCAGGTAGACTTTGTGGCCTGCGTTAGCAATTTCGAGCGCTGCCTGAATGCCAGCGATGCCGGCACCTACAATCAGGGTTTTGGGGTTCATGGGGACCTCTCTGGTCTCCAGTGGCTGGTGATAGGTGACCTTCTTCACCGCTGCGCTCACCAGAGCCCTGGCTTTCTGGGTGGCGAGGTCCTTATTATCGGTCACCCAGGCGACATGCTCGCGGATGTTGGCCATCTCCATGAGGTACGGGTTCAAAGCGTCGCTAGCCAGAGTGCGCCTGAAGGTCAGCTCGTGGAGCCGAGGTGAGCAAGACGCTATCACTACACGGTTCAGCTTTTGCTCCTTGATGTCCTTCTTGACGATATCC
>CAYHAX010000182.1:0-1818 GCA_964354695.1 uncultured Dehalococcoidia bacterium | reverse complement strand
AGGTCATCCATGAAGTAGGGACCCGCAGGGCTGAAATCGCAAAGGCGGGGCGTGGTTCTGCTCATCCTATCGAAGAGTTTGAGGTCAACCTCGACCTTCGCCTCATGAGCCAGAGCCAGGAGGTGCAGGATGGTGTTGGAGCTGCCGCCTATCGCCATGTCCACCCTGATAGCGTTCTCGAAGGCTTTCCTTGTCAGAATCTGCGAGGGCGTTACCTGCTTATCCCAGAGCTTCATCAGCGCCACACCGGATTGCCTGGCCAGCACACGGCGCAGACCGTAGGCAGCGGGGATGCAGCTATTCCAGGCCAGGGAAATCCCCAGCGCCTCAGCCATGCAAGCCATGCTGTTGGCCGTGTAAAGTCCGGGGCAGGCACCGCATCCCGTAAGCTCGAACTCGAGGGCACCGGGTCTATCCCCGCCGAATCTGCGACCGAGCATAGGTCCGCCGTTGATTATTATCGCAGGGACATCAAGCCTGGCCGCTGCCATCATCATGCCGGGCGTGATTTTGTCGCAGCCGGTGACCAGCACCATAGCATCCAAGGTGTGTGCCTCCACCATTGCCTCTATGGAGTCTGCTATCAGCTCACGGCTGGACAGGGGATAGCACATGCCGGCATGCCCCATAGTCAGCCCGTCGCATATCGCTATGGCGGGGAACTCGAAGGGTGTACCGCCTGCCGAGATGACCCCCTCCCTGGCGGAGGTCGCAATTTCATTGAGATGTATGTGCCCCGGCACCAGCTCGTTCTGGGAGTTGACCACTGCCACCATGGGCTTTTCCATCTCCTCCTGGGTTCTGCCCATAGCCTGAAAGAACATGTACCTGGTTCTCACTGGGTCGCTTCTCACTTCTCGAACCTCCTCTCACACCGAATTACGCAACCTGCGGGGCGCTGTGCAGCACCCATAATAACACTAAGCGGTTCAGGTGCAACAATGCTGCTCTGAATATATCCTTTAAGCGCTTTTAGCATATGCTATACCGTCACATTATGTCAACCATGCTTCAACTGAGGGGGTGGGGAACAAAGCAAGCGCTAAGCTACATCAACCTGACTATAAGCCGTCCGAAAACGGGACCGATGAAGCGGCACATGAGGGCTACCAGAGGTGCAGGGAACTGTGTTGCAAGGTCTCTGGAATAGTCATCCAGGGTCTTGTTCTGATACCTCAGCAGCTTCTGCGACTCAGTCGTATCATACCAGTGTAAAGGGAAAGGCTCCTGAGCAAACCTGTGTTGCGGGGGAAGCGGCAGCCCGAAGGTCCCCAGGACCGCGCGCAGCATGTCCTCGTAGTGCATCTGTTGGCTAGGCCCACCGCCTATCATCAATGTTCTGCCTTTAACCATATCGAAATTCTTCACAGCGTTAAGGATTGCGAGAGCCAGGTCGTCTGCATGGCAAAACTCAACCCGGTTCTTCAGGGGTATGGTGAACATCTGGGTCTTAAAATCACTGATTTTACGCCTCGGGTCTGGTACTGAGGTCAAGCGCAAGATTACGTATCCGATCCCTGACTCTTTAATCAAGTTTTCTGACCTGAGCTTACTCTCGGCATAGACAGATGTGGGATTGCAGGGAGTACGGTCGGGGTGAAGCAGCTCAGTGGCGCCCGGGCATGGGCCGTAAACAGCGGCCGATGACGTGAACACGAAGGGCACCCTCTCCGCCCGCTCTTTAATCGAGTTCACCACTGTCCGAGTGCCCTCAACATTGACTCTGGTGGCCAGTTCAGGTTTTGCCTCGGTCAATGGCTGTACGAGTCCTGCCATGTGGACTACCGCATCCACTCCATTCACAGCTTTCTTGACCGA
>CAYHAX010000181.1:0-2626 GCA_964354695.1 uncultured Dehalococcoidia bacterium | reverse complement strand
AGCTTGCCTCCCACTATGACACCGCCTCCGATGCCGGTGCTGACCGTGATGTAGATGAGGTCGTGGCAGCCTTTGCCGGCGCCAAACTTGTACTCGCCCAGTGCAGCCAGTGTGGCATCGTTGCCCACCCAGACCGGCAGCTTAAGCTCTTTCTCGAAGATGGACTTGATGGGCGTGCCGTACCATGCCAGCAAATTGGGGGAGGTGAGCAGCACCCCTGATTGCGTGACCAGCCCCGCTATGGCTACCCCCATGCCTCTCACGGCAGAGGTGTTTATATTCGATAGCAGGCTTGCCAGGGCGTCCTTGATGCGCTCTATGGTCTGCTCGGGGTCGTCCGGGGTTACAGCGCCTTTGTGGTGTCTTAGGATCTCGCCGTTGGTATTGGCTATAGCCACACGAAAGCTCGTGGCGCCGAGGTCGAGCGCTAGTATGAGGTTCTTGCGCTGGGTCAAGGTAACCCCCCCAAACATCGTTTGAGATAGTATACCATCGCCATCAAGGGCTGTCTAACCAACTATGCTCCTCGTTCGTTTCACCTTGACTTAACGCAGGTACGAATGCTATACTCGACGTTGGCCCCCAATACTTTGCTGATAGAGGTACGACCAAGAAAGGAGCACCACGTAATGTCAGGATTCGGCTTCACCCCGGAACAGGAGACCCTGCGGGAAGAGGTGGGGAGGTTTGCCAAAAAGGAGCTTGCTCCTGGGGCGTTGGCGCGCTCCAAGATGGAGCCTGAGGAACTTCATAAAAATCTGCACCCCATCGATAAGATGATAGTGAAACTGGGTTGGAACCACCTCAATATACCGGAGAAATACGGTGGACACCATATCGACCATGTTTCCCTGGGCATCATTGTGGAGGAGGTAGCCAAGATAGACCCCACCGTGGAGCCGGTGGGGTCCATACAGGCGACCAGCGCTCTGCTCACGCAGCTTCCCGAGGATATCCAGGATGAGTGGTTCCCCCCCCTCATCAGTCGAGAGAAGAGGCACTCCTTCGGTTTCACAGAGTCCGCCGCCGGCTCGGATGCGGCTGGGATTGTAACCAGAGCTGAAAAGAAGGGTGACTACTATATTGTCAATGGTGAGAAGACACCGCTCCCCGGCGCCACTGTAGCCAACGTGGTAACTATATCAGTCAAGACCGACCCCAAGGCTGGGTTCCGCGGGGTGAGCCTGCTCTGGATACCCACCGACCTCCCCGGCGTAACCATAAGGCCGCTGCCCTGGATGGGCAACCTGGGACTGTTCCCCAGCTTCGTTACCTTCGACGATGTAAAAGTGCCTGTGAGAAACCGCATAGGCGAGGAGGGGCTGGGCTTTTACCTGCTCATGGGAACACTGGACTGGCTGCGCATAATCGTGGCTCTGGAGTGTCTGGCTCGCGCCCAGGCATCGCTTCATGATGCCATGGAATGGTCCAAGGAGCGCCGGACGTTCGGCAAGCTCATAGCATCCTATCAGGGGGTATCCTTCCCCATCGCCGAGCATTACACCATGGTCGAAGCGGCGCGTATGCTCTGCTACCGCACCCTGTGGCTCAAGGACCAGGGACAGATGCATACCATGGAATCCGCCATGGCTAAGTGGTTCAGCGTGGAGGTTTCCTGCCAGTGTATCAAAGACATGCTGGTGCTGATTGGTCATCCGGGATACAGCACAGAACATCCCATCTCCATGCGCCTGAAAGACGTACTCGGCTACCAGCTTGGGGATGGTCCGCCACAGATACAGAAGATGATTATAGCCAGGCTGCTTCTGGGCAAGTCAATCGCGGGATAGCCAATTCAGGGCAATTTCAGGTAGGGGCGGTTCACGAACCGCCCCTACCTTTTTTCACTTTGCAATCTGCATTTTGAAATTCCCTGTCCAAAAGGCTTCCCTTCTTTGACATTCTCTGGTATAATGCTCGCAAGTTTTAGTACGAAAGGAGTACGAGTCTAGCCGGAACGCCCAGGTCCGGCGCAGATACCAGATAAAAAATCCCTGAGCAAAGGAGAGTGGTACCTGTATGATGGAGCAAATACTAGGATTGGGTTTCAGTCTGGTGATATGGGTGGTATCGATGGTGGTCATGGTTATCGGGTTCGGGCTGGAGCCGGTGAAGTGGCTCAGAAGAGCAGTTTAGAAGAAGACGAAGAGCTTATTTAGAGGTGAAGTGGAATCCCCCGGCATGGCGGGGGATTCCTGTTTTTTATGTCTGTGAAAATGCTTCTCCATGTCATTCCTGCGGAAGCAGGAATGACATGAGGGCGTAGTCCGCCAGAGGCGGATGCCCCTACTGTAGCACCCTTTTTTGAGTCGGTTTTCTGTGCTACAATAAAATATTGACCCCATAGTGGAGGAGACCGATATGCCGCTGGATGCCATTGTGGTAAGGGGTGCCCGAGAGCACAACCTCAAGAATATCGATGTGGTGATACCACGCGATAGGTTCGTGGTCATCACGGGACTCTCCGGCTCGGGCAAAAGCTCGCTCGCTTTCGATACCATATACGCCGAGGGACAGCGGAGATACATAGAGTCGCTCTCCGCCTACGCCCGCCAGTTCCTGGGGCTGATGGAGAAGCCGGACGTGGACTATATAGAGGGCTTGAGCCCCGCTATTTCCATAGACC
>CAYHAX010000180.1:0-4849 GCA_964354695.1 uncultured Dehalococcoidia bacterium | reverse complement strand
CCGTTGTTCATGAAGCTGGCCATCATGATACCGGCGATGGTCCCTACCATCAGAAACGCAGCCACTGCCATTGCAGCATCGTAACCGGGTATCCGACTGAATACCACGCCCAGTATCACTGGCGAAAGGACTGCCAGCAAGCCTGGTGCTATCATTTCCTTCAAACCAGCTTTAGCAGTTATGTCAACAGCTTTGGCGTAATCCGGCTTCGATGTGCCCTGCATGATGCCCGGGTCGGCGCGGAACTGACGTCTTACCTCTTCTATTATCTTGCCGGCTGTCTTTCCCACTGCCTTAATAGCCATAGAACTGAAGAGGAAGACAACCATCACTGCAGCCAGAGCGCCGACGAAGACCTCTACCCTGGCAATATCCACTACCCTAAACTGCTCTCCCCTGAGCATTGATACCCTTTCCAGATAAGCCTGGAACAGGAGAAAGGCAGCCAGACCGGCTGAGATCATGGCAAAGCCCTTGGTTAGTGCCTTGGTGGTATTGCCTACAGCATCCAGACGGTCTGTGACGCTTCGAGCTTCTCCTCCCACCCCTGCCATCTCGATAATTCCATTAGCATTATCGGTGATGGGGCCGAAGGTATCCATTGCGAGGATGAAGGGACAGGTCATGAGCATTCCCATGGTCGCTACTGCGGTGCCGAAGACTGCGCCGCCTTCCAAGCCAGTTTTGCTCCCCAGCCAGTAGGACAGGAGCAAGGCAATACCTATGGAGAATGCAGTGGCGAGTGTGGTCTGGAATCCTACTGCTACCCCAGCGACGATATTAGTGGCGGGGCCAGTACGGGAGGCCTCAGCTATATCTTTGACCGGACGGTATCTCGTCTCAGTGTAGTATTGGGTAATAAACACTACCGCTACACTGGTCAGAATGCCGACTGCTCCAGCACCTATAAGCCAGGAGGACTTCGTTCCCAGCATCACTATCACTGTCACTACCATGCCTATTAAGGAAAGCCCTATGGCAACAAAATAGCCCCGGTTGAGGGCGTTCATCGGGTTCTCACCCTCTTTGGCCTTTACCGACAGAACTCCTATCATGCTGGCTATGATACCGAAGGAGCGGACAACCAGCGGGAATAGCACCCAAACGGGATCGTTGGTAACTGCCCAGATCGCTATTCCCAAAATCATAGCTCCGATGTTTTCGGCAGCGGTGGACTCGAACAGGTCGGCACCGCGGCCAGCGCAATCGCCTACATTGTCCCCTACCAGGTCGGCGATGACGGCAGCATTCCTGGGGTCGTCCTCAGGGATACCAGCCTCAACCTTGCCCACAAGGTCAGCGCCCATATCTGCTGCTTTGGTATAAATACCGCCGCCGAGCTGAGCAAAGAGAGCCACAAAGCTAGCACCGAAGCCAAAGCCTACAATGAGGTGAGGTGCAACATTTGGGTTATTGTGGCCACCGTAGAGATAGTACATCACGGTTACCCCGATAAGGCTCAAAGCCACAATAAGGAAGCCGGAAACAGCGCCGCCTCTTAATGCTACAGTGACGGCTTCATTCAGGCCGCGCCTAGCTGCAGAAGCGCAGCGCACATTGGATTTCACCGAGATGTACATGCCTATGTAGCCCGAGATAGCGGAGCAGAAAGCGCCAACGAGAAAGGCTAAGGCTGTATGCCAGGCGATACCCCACTTGGTCATACCGGCTATTCCTTCCTCGCCCCTCAAGAAGCCGACGAGGACTCCTACGATTACCGCCGTAAATAAGGCGATAATGCCGATGGTGGTATACTGACGCCTGAGAAAGGCTAGAGCGCCTTCCAGAATCATGTCGCCGATTTTTTGCATTTCCGGTGTGCCAGTATCGCGGCGCAGTATATCCCTGATCAGGAAGATAGCGAATACTACAGCGAATACGCCGGCTGCCGGAACAAGCCAAATCAGACCCATTTCTTGTTAACCTCCTTTTCTTAATATGTATAAAGCACAACAGAGTACTTGGATTTTGTTCAGTTGTGCTGAGTATCCACAGGCAAAAAAAGTGGATGAGCTGTTAACCCATCCCCTCAAACGTTCGATAATTCGAATGACACGTCTGATAATTTACCATGCTATAGACTGCCAGTCAAGTTGCAACCAATGGCTCCGAATCCATGCCACGGAAGAAAACATTCAGCTTATTTACATGATGCCTGCATCATCTGGAAAAACTTGCCCTCAGTCTTAATTGCTGGAGCAATTACCACTTCCGTTTGATGCATTTCCTTGATATTGCGTGCTCCGCAGACCCCCATAGCGGTACGCAGTGCGCCCACAAGGTTCTCTGTGCCATCTGTGACCGAGGTTGGTCCCAGAAGAATTTTCTCCAGGGTGCTTCTTATCCCAACCCTGACCCGAGTTCCTCTAGGCAAAGCTTCGTGCGGGGTCGCCATCCCCCAGTGATTGCCTCTTCCCGGGGCTTCTTTGGTTTGCGCAAATATTGAGCCCAGCATTACTGCGTCTGCGCCGCAGGCGAAAGCCTTGCAGATATCGCCCCCGTTGCGCATGCCACCGTCGGTTATGATAGGAACATACCGTCCTGATGCTCTAAAGTAATCTTCTCTAGCGGCAGCACAATCCATGGTCGCTGTCACCTGTGGTACACCCACCCCCAACACCTCTCTGGTAGTACAAGCTGCTCCTGGCCCAACTCCCACAAGAACGCCATGTATACCCGTCTCCATCAGTTTTCTGCAAGCGCTATAGCTAACGCAGTTACCTACGACGACAGGTATAGGCAATTGCTTTACCAGTTCCGAGAAAATCAGACCGCGATAGCTCTTTGATACATGTCTGGCTGTAGTAACAGTCGATTGGACCACCAGGATATCCGCTCCCGCCTCAACAACAATCGGCGACATCCTCTTAGTGTTAGCGGGGGTTAGCGAAACAGCACAACTAACACCAGCTTTCTTGATTGCTCGTATCCTCTCACCGGCAAGGTTTTCTTTTATAGGCTCCGTATAAATCTTTTGCAAGAGCGCAGTGACCTCTTGAGGCTGGGCATTAGCAATTTTCTCTAAAACGCTATCGGGCTCAGAATAGCGGGTCTGCACCCCCTCAAGGTTGAGAACCGCTAGACCGCCCAGTTTCCCCAAAGCTACTGCGAAGCTACTGTCTACCACACCGTCCATTGCAGAGGCGACGATTGGGATCGAGAAGGTTAACTTATCTATGGAGAAACTTATATCTGTTTGGTCGGGGTTTATAGTAATATCGCCGGGGACTAGTGCAACATCATCGAAGCCGTAGGTTTGTCTCAACTTCTTATACTGGGGGCGTTCCATTTCTCACCTGTTTCTAATATTTCAAAAAGAATATAGTATGTGCCTATATAAGTCAAGTTCGACTGTGTCGTGCGAGTGTTACCTGTTCGAGGATAGACAGCCAATAAGCCATGGGATATAATCCCCTCCGTGTCAAAGCTCTATCTTGTTGCTACGCCTATAGGGAATCTTGAGGATATATCTCTACGAGCGATTCGTGTTCTGGGAGAGGTGAAGCTTATTGCTGCTGAGGATACCCGCAAAACGCGTCTCCTACTTACTGCTTACAACGTAAAGACGCCACTGACAAGCTACCACGAGCACAACAAGAAATCAAAGCTGCCTCACCTTCTGGAACGCCTCAAACAGGATGACATTGCTTTGGTCTCCGAGGCAGGCATGCCAGGCATCAGCGACCCAGGCTACGAGTTGGTGCTGGCAGCGATAGAGAGAGGTGTCTCTGTCATCGCCATACCGGGTCCGTCGGCGCTACCCACAGCTCTCGCCGTAGCTGGTTTGCCTGCTGACCAATTTACCTTCCTGGGGTTCCTTCCCAGAAAGACTAACGAGAGAAAGCGTTTGTTGGAATCAATTGCCTCTGAGCCTCGAACCATTGTCGCTTTTGAGGCTCCTCACAGGTTGCGTGACTCTCTGGCTGATATAAATGAGATTCTGGGCGATAGATTGATTGCTGTGTGTCGGGAGCTAACAAAAGTATATGAGGAGGTCTTCAGGGGAACCATAAGCCAGGCACTAGCTCATTTTTCGCTGCCAAGGGGCGAATTTACTTTGGTAATCGCAGGAAAGGGTAGAAAGAGAGCCGACAAAGAATTAGTAGATTACTTTATTAAAGAGGAGCTTAATAAGCTTCGCTGTGAAGGATGCAAAGCTAAAGAAGCTATATCCAAGCTTGCAGAGGCTACAAACTTACCTAAGAAAACGCTCTACAAAGCGTGGCTTGAGTTGCCCTAGATTTTGGTCATTTCACCGAGCTTGTGTTAAAATATTCTTTAATTGGTTATTTATGGCTGAACGTATATTTATAGGAGTAGCCTGGCCCTACGCAAATGGGCATTTACACTTGGGGCATATCGCTGGCGCATATTTGCCTGCCGATATATTTGCCCGTTATCATCGCATCAAAGGGAACGAGGTGCTGATGGTATCTGGTTCTGACCAACATGGCACTCCGGTCACTATCCGGGCAGAGGCTGAAGGCAAAACTCCACAGGAAGTGGTCTCTCGCTATCATCAGGGGTTCCTGGACTCCTGGAAGAAGCTGGGGATATCTTTTGACCTGTTTACCACCACTGGAACTGAAAATCACGCTAGGGTGGCTCAAGATTTCTTTCTCAAGCTACTCGACAAGGGCTATATTTATAAGGCTAAGATGCCGTTGCCTTACTGCCACAACTGCCGTCGTTTCCTACCTGACCGTTATGTCGAGGGGACCTGTCCTAATTGCAAGAGCCCCAAAGCACGTGGTGACCAATGTGATGATTGTGGCAAGCCATTGAACCCTGTAGATTTGATTGAATTACGCTGCAGCATTTGCAGGACCCCGCCTGAAATCAAGGACTC
>CAYHAX010000179.1:0-4953 GCA_964354695.1 uncultured Dehalococcoidia bacterium | reverse complement strand
TGCGAGTTGGGGCACCGTTGTGGCATATGTATCAGAAGTCCCTTGCCCCACACCCCTGAGGCCAATCCAGTCCAGCTTGCCGATGATGCCACCCAAGTCGGGTCCGAAGCCCAGGCTGTAACCAAAGAGCAGCCAGAGTATACCGATTAAGCCGAGAAGTACGAAGCTCATCATGATGGTGGAGAGCACATTCTTCCGTCTCACCATCCCACCATAAAATAAAGCCAAGCCCGGTGTCATCAGCATCACCAGGGCCGCCGATATTAGAATCCAGGCAGTATCGCCGGTATTTATCATTTCCCAGAATCACCTTTCTTTAGCCGAAAGCTTTGCTTCTGGGAAATATGTTAGTGGGGTATTGTTTCAGACAGATTACGCGGGGGTTAACATTGTGTTACGAGGTAAGAGAAGAGAGTGAGCTAAGCTACGCGCTTTCCTTGAACTTGTAGCCTATGTTCCTCACTGTTTCGATGAAGGTATGTGCGGGGTCTTCAAGCTTGCTGCGAAGCCTCCTGATGTGGACGTCAACAGTCCGGTCGCCGCCATAATATTCATAGCCCCAGACTTCGTTAAGCAATGCCTCGCGGGTAAAAACTCTACCCATATTGCTCGCTAAAAATCTGAGCAGTTCAAACTCCTTGAATGTCAATGTCACCAGCCTTTCGCCTACGGAAACCTCGCACTTGGCCAGGTCTATGGTCAGGTCGCCACACTCAACTATCTCTGGACTCGGTTCTTCTGTCTTTGTCAATAATCGCTTAGTTCTCGCCACGACTTCGGTTGCATCCCAGGGCTCGACCACGAAGTCATCAACTACCATGCCTGTATCTAACCTATTTAGGGCTTCTCTGGACAAAAGAGCAATAACTGGCAGGTGACTATCCTTTCTGATGCTTTGGGCTATACGCACAGCCTCCGAACCGGTTGCTGCGCCATCGATTGCCACAAGCACCACATCCGGAGCTTGGTCGTTGACCTTCTCTAGCACCTTCTCGCCATAAGAATCAATGGAGCAAAGCAAGCCTGTATGGGCAAGCTCCGAACTAAGCCTTGCCACCCTTCCTTTTTCGTCGGTCACTATCAATGCTTTCAACAAAGGTTCTCAGTCTCCGCCGACGTTCCTTACAACTCTACAAATCTCCGCAGCTTCCTGTAGTCTATCAAGCCGCTCATGGCGCGGCTCACAACCTCGATACCCGCTTCCGCTGCAGCTGCTATAGGATTGAGACCACTTTGGAGGATTATGCCGATTTTATTGACCCCCACTGGAATCTCACATATTGTCTCGTTGGGCTTCCCCATCAGAATAAGTCCATCGATGCCAGCTTCCCTCAATTTAGCTATCGCAGCCTCTGCAACTGGCTTGCAAGGAGAAGGAGCTTCACGGAAATGAGCCAGTATCTTGCCATCGCCATTGCTTGCAACCTCGCTCACCATCGCCATTTTGCTGGCAACAAATATCTCCGTGGGTGATAGCGAACAAGCCGAACATTCTATAAGTTCGATGAACCTAAGTGGACTGTGATTTCGGAACTGGAGCACACCCCCAAACCTGGAATCGAGCGGGATACCACCCTTCAGAAGTGCTCCGCTTATTGCTGCGCTTGACACTGTAGCCAATCCTATCTTGCCCGAAGGCACGGTTATCTCGCCCAGCATCTCCCCCTCGGAGGCCACAGCTACCAGGTCGCTCACACAAAGCCTGGCGCTGAAAACTCCTTTCATAACTGCTAGTGCCCCTGCAAATTCTTCCTTGGGGAACAGAGATGTGTTGATAGGCACCTCGCCCGTGTGCCTTTCCAAGTCGAGTGAGGTTCGGTAAGCCAGCAAGTCGATTCTGGCAGCTATCGCTCCTACCCTGTCGCGTACCAGGGCACCGCTCATCTCCTCTATACCTCTCTGTGTTATATGTCTGCCATCCCTTGTGCCTACCGGGCAGGTTAGTCCGCGTTCATCCATCAGCTTCAGGTGATATCTCACAGCCCGTTCTCCCAGCCCGATGCCGAAGTCGCCAAGACGGCGAGCGATAACCCTGCCCCCAAGAGGCTCAGGGGAATCGCTGAGCACTTTCAGTATTGCTACTACTTTCCTCTCTATTTCCGGAGTCTCTTGGGCTATCATGTTACCCCCCCCTAATAGGCGTAGAGCTGACCATAAGGTCTGAGCCATCGCGGGAACAGCTTGCTGAACTTATACTCAAGTATCTGCTCAGCATTGACAGAGAAATGAGAGGCAAATTCGCCGACATACTGCTTTAGAACCTGATAGTCTATCTCATCCAGTTCAGCAACTCCCACCTCTTTGCCAAGCTGATAGCTCTCCACGCTGCCCCTCATGTAGATAACTCCTCCGTGCATCCCTGTGCCGATAAATTTGGCTTTGTGATGCTCCCCCTCCTTCAGATTGAGTCCCAGGAGGATCACAATCCCCCCTGCCATGTATTCACCGAAGAAGTCCCCAGCTGTGCCTCCCACGACCAGCACAGGCTTTTTATCCTGATACTCCTTCATGTGTATGGCTGCCCTGTAGCCCACATCATCGCGGACAAAGATTTTACCGCCTCTGGCTGAAAGTCCGATGATATCGCCGGCGTGACCATGAATGATTATCTCCCCATTGTTCATGGTGTTGCCGCAGCCGTCTTGGGCATTACCGCGAACAATAATTCGGGGACCGTCCATGAACGCACCCAGGTCATTGCCCGGCACGCCGAATATCTCAAGCTCGACCGCCCTATTTAAGTCAGTGCCTATGTACCTCTGCCCATAGATATTCTGAAGCTCTATTTTGCATGTTCCGTTAGAGACTGCTTCTCTCAGCCTTGCATTGAGCTCTTTGTGGCTAAGTTCATAAGCATCGATTTTGACTACCCCATTAGCTTTATCACTCATCTCAGCTTCCTGCCATCCTTACTCCCAGGATTTCCAGTTCCATTTCAGAGAGACCAACGCCCCTCAAGTGCAGGCGATTACCCCTCAAGCTCTCCAAAGCGTTAACACCCATGCCGCCCAGTATATCCTTAAGCTCAAGGCTCCAGCCGCGGAGCAAATTAGCCAGCCTTCTTGCTCCGATATCGGGGTTGACCCTCTTGGTCAGGGCAAGGTCGGTGGTGCAGATACCCCAGGCGCACTTCCCTGTGTGACACTGCTGGCACAGGCAGCAGCCCAGCGCGACCAGAGCTGCGGTACCGATGTACACAGCATCAGCGCCGAGGGCAATAGCCTTGGCTACGTCTCCGCTATTCCTTATCCCGCCAGAGATCACTACAGAGGCGCGATTGCGTATGCCCTCCTGCCTCAACCTGTTGTCCACGGAGGCGAGCGCCATCTCGATAGGTATGCCCACATTGTCGCGGATTACCTTGGGCGCGGCGCCGGTGGAACCACGCAGTCCATCGAGCACAATGATGTCCGCTCCGGCTCGCACCATGCCGCTGGCGATGGCTGCCGAGTTGTGCACAGCGGCTATCTTGACCGATATGGGCTTGGTGTAGTTGGTAGCCTCTTTCAAGGCATAGACAAGTTGCGCCAAATCCTCGATTGAATAAATGTCGTGCTGTGGCGCTGGCGATAGGGCATCTGTGCCTCTTGGAATCATCCTGGTCATGGAAACCTCAGCGCTTACTTTTTCGCCGGGAAGGTGTCCGCCTATGCCGGGCTTAGCCCCCTGCCCGATTTTAATCTCGACCACCCTGGCAGCATCGAGGTACTCTTGATGAACGCCGAACCTGCCCGATGCCACCTGTACTATAGTGTTGGCTCCATACTTATATAGCTTGGGATGCAAACCACCTTCTCCTGTATTCCACAAAGTGCCAGCCTCAGTGGCTGCGCGAGCTAGGGACTCGTGTACATTCAGGCTTACCGCGCCGTAGGACATCGCTGAGAACATTACAGGAACCTCTATCCTCACCTGAGGGGCAAGCTCTGTTTTCAGGCTCAGGGTCTTCGGGTCTATCTCCACCTTGTTGGGCTTGCTCCCCAGATAGGTGGCAAGCTCCATCGGCTCGCGTAGCGGGTCTATGGAGGGGTTTGTTACCTGGCTGGCATTGAGCACCAGGTGGTCCCAGTAGACACGGTAGCCCTTATCATTACCCATGCCTGTGAGAAGCACGCCGCCCGTCTCTGCTTGCTTGATGATGTCCTCAATTACCTCAGGGCGCCAGTTGTAGTTCTCCCTGTAGTCCAGAGGGTTACCTTTCACAGTCAATGCGTTGGTAGGGCAGAACACGACGCAGCGATGACAGCCTACGCACTTTCCCTCGCGGCTTCTCACAGCATCGTCCTCAGCATCATAGTAATGGGTGTCGAAGGAGCATTGATTCACACATACCTGACACTGGATGCAGCGCTCGGTATCTCGCTCCACGATAAACCTTGGTGGCAAATATGTCTTCACTTTATCCCCCGCTATCTTCTGACAGGAATCCCTCTCTCAGCCAGATAGTCCTTTGCTTGGCGAATAGAGTAAGTTCGATAGTGAAAGATGCTGGCGGCAAGAACAGCGTCAGCTTTGCCTTCTACAAGCGCCTCATAGAGATGTTCGAGGTTGCCTGCGCCCCCGCTTGCTATTATCGGCACGGGCAATGACTCGCTCATGACACGAGTTAGTTCCAGGTCATATCCGCTGCGGTGACCATCGGCATCCCAACTGGTAAGGAGCACCTCTCCAGCGCCGAGCGCGACAGATTTCTTGGCCCACTCCACGGCGTCTATTCCCGTTGGCTTTCTTCCCCCGTGGGTGCAGACCTCCCATTGGGGCGCACATGTACCGTTTGCCCGCTTGGCATCAATAGCAATGACTATGCACTGCGAGCCGAACCTCTTTGCCCCCTCACTGATGAGCTCGGGATTGAGCACTGCCGCTGTGTTGATAGCTATCTTGTCAGCTCCCGATTGCAGCATGAGCTTCATGTCGCGGGTGCTACGCAATCCTCCGCCTACGGTTAGCGGG
>CAYHAX010000178.1:0-2427 GCA_964354695.1 uncultured Dehalococcoidia bacterium | reverse complement strand
TGCTGACGAGGTTCTCCATCGCCGCTTCCCAGGTGAAGTAGGCAGCGGTGCGTTGGGCTTCATCCCGCATCTTATCTCCCTCTTCTGGATACTCCCTGAGCTGCATCACATAGCCCTCGATCTCCCTGGGGTCAGAGGTCTCCAGAACAAATGCGTTGTGGTAAGAGATGGCGTAGTCCTCGCCCGTGCTGCCGGTGAAGGCGATGCCTCCCGCTGCCATCGCCTCCAGCCCCACCAAGCCGAAGGGCTCATGTCCGCTGTTTGCCAGCACGGCATCCGATGCCCTGTATATGATGCGCAGGAAGTCCTGGGGCAGGTGGAACTTTATATCAACGACATCGGCTTCGCAGCTATCGTGCAATGCTTGGAAATAGGCTTCGACCGTGTTGTCCGAGGCTCTGGACTCGCTGACGGCTAAGCCCAGGGATTTAGCTTTGCCCAGCACCTCCGCACCATGAGGCTCCAAGCCGCCCCTGGCTAAAAGCACTGTCTTCAGCCCCTTCTGTTTCAATCTGGCAACCGCCTCCACAGCCATCACCCAGCGCTTGTCGGGGTCCCATCTCGCCACCTTGGACAGAAGAGTGCCCCCGTTGATACCCAGGCACTGCCTCAGATGCTGCACCTTCTCTCCGTCCACCGGTTGCAGCAATCTCTTGGGTATGCCGTTGGGGATGACCAGGGGGTTCAAGCCCATGCCCCACATTATGTGTTTCATGTAGCGGCTCACAGTGGTGATGGTAGAGGTGTTGTTGAGACGTCCCCAGTCTATGCGATTGAAGGAGAAGGTGTTGTTGGCGTTCCAGAACAATATTGCCTTATCCCTGAGGCCTTTCTTATAGAGGAGGTCGCTGATGCGGCACATAGCCTCGGTGGTCTGCCACTCCTCCCCCAGTATAGCCACCAGCTTGCCCTGGGCTATGGCTGGCGCTACTATATGCTCCACTACGTATGAGGGGAGTGACTGGTTGAAATCGTTGAGCTTACCTTCCTCTCCGTCGTAGACTCCCTGAGGGTGATAGTGGCTTATCCACTGACACCAGCGGTGCAGTATCAGCCTGCCACCCTGACAAATCTCCTCACCGGGCAGTCTGGGGTCTCCGATGAAGAAAACGTGGACGAAGAAGCCCATCTCAGCGAGGGTCTCTGAAAGATTAGCCACCCTTACCCCCAAGCCTCCTGCCAGGGAATAAGGGTCTCTGCCCTCGAAGGAAACGATTGCAAACACGGTGTTCTCGGGCGTTATATTGTGCGCCTTCATCTCCACCCTCCTCGCTCACGAACCATGCTAAATAATAGCAATGGTCAGGCAGCCGAAGACGTAAGCCATCCCTATGGCGAATAGCCCAGTGCCTATGGTCCTCACACGCCTCCCGAGCCTCACTTGCTCCTGGGGACGCTCCAGAGCCGTGCCCTGGATGAAAATAAGCATCCCTAGCATCATCACAGCAAGCCCCATCCCGGCATATGTGAGGATCAACGTTGACTCGTCCACCGTATCCTCCTTTTTCTCGCTAAAACCTGAATGTGGGGCTAGGTGCCCACTAGAGTCTTTCCCGCCTGCTCACCTTCATCTGCAACCACAACCGCGATTTCCTGACCAGAGGAAGATATAAAAATGTCTTTCTTAGCGCTTCCGGTGCGCTCCGACTCGCAGTTTGTACATATGGATTCCATAGCTTCGGCTGCAGTGCAGCGAAGGAGAACCCTGATCATGGGCGTCATCTTGACCTTCTGGCAGGTGTACAGCTCAGGGCAAGATTCGTGCTTCATATTGAGCCTTCCTCCTCACTTAAGCTCGCCAGCGACATTGTGCTCGGACAGCGCTGGCATAACAATCCCAATAATGTACCGTCTGTGGTGGTACTTTAGTCCCAATTAAGAGGAGAAAAGCTATGAGGGGATGCAGTTTAGGAAAATGGTGTTGGTGCCCCCAAGGGAATTCGAATCCCTGTTTTTGCCTTGAAAGGGCAGCGTCCTAGGCCACTAGACGATGGGGGCAAATGTAGCAGAAAAAAGCATAAAAGAAGGAGTGATGTCTGGTCTGTTTTTGCATTAAGATTGCTTAACAATTTATCAGTTTCCCAGCTTGCAGAGTTAAGCAATTTAAGCAAATCCTATGTTTCACAGGTAAAAAACAGGAAACGTCCGCCATCTGACAAACTACTGAAAGCCATAGAGGATTCTGAGTTAAATGAGAAAGCTCGAAATGCTAGACGAGCTATAGAGTCGTTTGTGAAATCTCGACCAGAGGGAACATCACAAGGCACTCTGAGCTTCTACAGTAAGTACTTGAGCAAATCCATACCAGTGCTTGGCTTAACCCCCAGACCCAGAGCAATAGAAGCCTACCTAAATGCTCTCACTTGTTCTGTAGGTGGCAAGCATGCTTATTACAGAGCCATTTCAGTGTTCTATAACTGGATATAT
>CAYHAX010000177.1:0-2574 GCA_964354695.1 uncultured Dehalococcoidia bacterium | reverse complement strand
ACGATAGTCTATGCAATCACCGCCTATCCCTACGCCAGAGAGCAAGGGATGGGAAAGGTCTTTCAAGAAGGCTCCAAACTGCCCTGGCTGGCTATCGCTACGGCAATAGCATTAGCAGCGTCAACAGCCTTGATGAGACTCGAAGGGCTGGCTGTGATGGCTGCCAGTTTATTTATAGCTATGTTCGCAGCGACCTTCCTAAGTAGAAGGCTGGGCGGGCTTACAGGCGATACCTACGGCGCCATCAACGAGGTGGTCGGGGTATCCGTTCTGCTTCTAATACCATTGATAACCTGGAGCTACGGGATATGAGCATGACTTTAATCCTCGGTGGTGCGCGAAGCGGGAAGAGCCGTTTTGCGCAAGAGCTTGCGGCTAAGGGCGGTAAAAGGGTGCTCTTTGTAGCCACAGGCGAGCCGCTCGATGAGGAGATGAGTGCCCGCATAGAGGTTCACAAGCAATCGCGACCCCGCAATTGGAGGACACTGGAAGCGCCGACGGATGTTGCCAGAGCGCTGAGAAAAGGGATGGGTGATGCAGAGGTTGTTATCGTAGACTGCATTACCCTTCTTGTCTCCAACCTGATGGGAGAAGATAGCGTAGATGCTGAGCTATTGGAGAAGAAGGTAACCGCTGAGCTTGAAGCCCTTATCAAGTTCGCGAAGGGTACCAAGGCGCACCTCATCATCGTATCTAACGAGGTGGGGCTGGGCTTGGTGCCCACCTCTCCTTCGGGCAGGGTATATAGAGACGTTCTGGGTACAGCGAATCAAATGCTCGCCAGACATGCCGACGAGGTTTACTTAATGGTTGCTGGCATCGCAATCCCACTGAAAGGAGCGCAACATAAGTGAGAGCGGCATGTTGCTGGAGCGGAGGAAAGGATAGCTGCTACGCTTTGTGGAAGGCAATGTCTCAGGGTCACGATGTGCGCTACCTGGTAAACTTCATATCCCCAGTCCGGTTCGGGCGGAACGCTTTTCACGGGGTTAGACACGAACTTATACGCATACAATCGGAGTCAGTCGGCATCCCCATAATGCAGCGCGAGACCACCTGGGAGGGATACGAACGTACATTCAGAGAGGTAATGAATGAGCTTAGAAATAGGGGTATCGAAGGTCTGGTAACCGGAGACATGGACATAATCGAGCACCGGACATGGACAGAGAACATCTGCGGTGAGTTCGGTCTGAAAGCCGTGATGCCTCTGTGGGGTCTTAATCCAGAAGACGTCCTGAAGGGGTTTGTAGACGAAGGCTTTGAATCTATCGTGGTGTGTGTCCGGGCTGACTTGCTCGACGATAGCTGGCTGGGGCGCAGGATAGATAGAAAGTTCATGGCTGACTTTCATGACTACAGCCGGAAGCGAAGCCTGAATATATGCGGCGAAAACGGAGAATACCACACGTTTGTAGTCGACGGTCCTGCTTTGCAAAAGCGCATCTCTATAACACCTAGGGAAAAGGTGGTGAGCGAGGGCTACTGGTTTCTGGACATCGGCGAAGCGACATTGGTGCAAAAGGTTGCCTGAATGAAGAAGCGCAGACAGGTAGCGTTAACGCTGGGCTTGCTGATACTGGTCTTGATCGGGGCAGTGCTGCTTGCCTCTGCGCTGGGCGCGGTATCCATCCCGCCGCTGGATATTGTGAAGATGACCCTGAACAAAATCCACCTTTCAGATTTCCAGTCCACCTGGCAGCCAGCCGATGAGACCATTATCTTCGATATCAGGTTGATTCGAGTAGTCGGCGCTGCGCTAGTGGGAGCAGCCCTGGCTGCCGCTGGCGTGCTCTTTCAGGGGCTGCTGCGCAACCCCATGGCTGACCCTTATATAACAGGCACGTCTGCAGGAGCCGCGTTGGGAGCCACCATAGCCATGCTACTGCCCCTGGGGCTTGCCTTCTCGGGGCTGGGTGTTGTCCCCATCGCTGCCTTCTGCGGTGCCCTTATCACCGTGCTACTGGTTTACAACATCGCCAGAGTCGGTAGCAAAACCCCTCTTATCAGCATGTTTCTTGCGGGCTTCGCGGTAAGCTCCACGCTCATCGCAGTCATGAGCCTCCTCATCATGACGAACAGCGACCTGCAGCTCAAGCTGCACTCTATATTCTCTTTCCTTATGGGCAGCATCTCAGTGCAATACTGGAGCCAGATAGCAGTCATAGCTCCTCTAATCATAGGCGGAATAATCCTGGCACAATTTTTCGCCTTACATCTCAACGCTTTCTCGCTGGGTGAGGAACAGGCTGCCTACCTGGGAATCAACGTGGAACGCGAGAAGATACTGATTCTAGCCCTGGGCTCGCTGCTGACCGCCTGCGCGGTGTCGTTAAGCGGGCTTATCGGCTTCGTGGGACTGGTGATGCCACACGCGGTAAGGCTGGCTCTGGGTCCAGACCACCGATTGCTTTTGCCAGCGTCGGCGCTGGCTGGCGCCATCTTTTTGGTGGTTGCCGACACCCTTGCCCGAACCCTGCTTGCCCCCACCGAGATACCTGTGGGCATTTTCACTGCTCTAATAGGAGCCCCATTCTTTATCTACCTGCTCAGACGCACAAGGAGGGAATATGC
>CAYHAX010000176.1:0-2365 GCA_964354695.1 uncultured Dehalococcoidia bacterium | reverse complement strand
CCCCAGGTCGCCGAGGTGGCACACTTTCACCTCGTCTATCTCCATGAAGAAAACGGTGTTCTTGCCCCGCTGCGCCCCCTTCTCCTTGTCGTGGAAGGTGGCGATGCCGTTAATGAAGACATTGGAGATATCGTACTCGCCGGGGCGCCTGACCACCCTGGGACTGCCCGCAACGCCGTCCACAAAGCTATGCTGGGGATGGTTGTGGCTCACCGTTACTATGCTTGCGTTGGGTTTTCTCATGGGGTAGCCCAGAGTCTTATCGAAAGGGTCGGTTACAATCGTAGCTTCCTTCCCTCTTATCCTGAAACAGGAATGCCCCAGCCATACAATCTCCATATCTGAACCTCACTAGCTAGTGTTCAGTTATCAGCTTTCAGCTTCCAGTTCACTTTGGGCTGATTACTGACCGCTGACGGCTGAATGCTCTCGTTACCCAGCTTACACCAAACAGCAGCACAGCGCAAACGCCGAATCCAATCAGGTTTTTGGGGTCAAATGACCCTGTGTGGAGCAGTTGTTTTATCGCCAGGGCTGTGCCCCCTCCCCCGATGATAGCTGCCACTACGCCTATGGAGTTCACCCTCAGCTTGTCTTCATAAAACCCCGCAATCACCGGGAGAACCACCCCGCTGGTAAAGACAGTATACGCCAGTAACAGGGAGCTTATTATGCCATTCAGTTGCAAAGCAACAATCAGGGTAAGCCCGCCAATCACAAGAACAGCCGCCTTGGCAACCAGGAGGGTTTTCCGTTCGCTCATTTTGGGGAAAATGCGTTTATAGATGTCCACGGTGAATATAGTGCTCGTGGTGATTAAGCATGTGTCCGCAGAGGACATCATGGCAGCGAGCAGCGCCGCAATCACCAGTCCGCTTGCCCCGATAGGGAGAACCTCTTTTATCACCGTGGGAAAGGCTTGTTCTGAGGCGATATCAGGGAACAGAGCCTTCGCTCCTATGCCTATAAGGACTATAATGAAGGCGATGGGTATGGCTATGAGCGCTGCCGAAAGCGCCGATTTTTTTGCCACCTTCTCATTGCGGGCGCAGAATAGTCGGGAATACATATCCGGGCCTACTACGTAGGTCGAGCCCGTCAAGATTAGAAGCGTTATCAGATTTGGCCAGGTGAAATTTGCGTTTGTAGGGAACGAGAAGTATCCTGAAGGAAGAGAGGAGTGCAGTCCACCGAAACCCCCGACATCGCTCAGCACTAAACCCAGGCACGCGATGACGCCAACAATTATTATTCCGAATTGGACGAGGTCGGTGCGTATTACCGAATACTGGCCTCCCAGGAATGTGTAGAGAGTAAGTACGGCAGCGGAGACAGCCATTATCAGAGAGGTGTCAACATTGGGGAGCAGGATGGAGAGGATTTTGCTGGCTGCGATAATCTGAGCTGCGATAACAGCCAGCCAGGCGACCGCGATGAGTATAGAGGCTACCAGCCCTGCTGCCCTGCTGTTGTATTGCTTTTCCAGCAGCTGGGGCAAGGTGTAGAGCCCGAACCCCCTGACTTTGCGGGCAAAGAAGAAGCCCAGGATGAGCAGCCCGACGCTGCCCACCAGAAGCCACCAGGCTCCTGGGAGCCCCATTCTATATCCCATTCCAGCCATGCCCAGGGTAACCGAAGCGCCGATGATGGTGGCGCATAGCGACCCTATTATGAATATAGCCGAACCGCTGCGGTTGGCTACGAAGAAGCCGTTTTGGGTCGAAGACTCCTTCTTTTTGTAGGCATAAAAGCCGATTGCTACCATGCCCAAAAAGTAGATGATTATTATCGCCAGGTCTAGCAATGTATTCTCCTTAAGGGTTACTAAATTTCAATATCCAAATCCGAAATCCTAAACAATATCGAAACCCAAAGAACTAAATTCAAAATCCCATATTATACTTTCGTAGATGTAAGGCTCAAACTTTGTTTTTCGTTCATTTGAAGTTGCTTAGGATTTAGAGTTTCGAATTTCCCTTAGGGGTTCCATTCCAGCACCAGGGAAGCCCACCAGCACCACATGGTCGCCCGCCTTGAGCCGCCCCTGCTCGGCAGCCTCGCACAAAGCGATAGGTACGGAGGCTGCTGAGGTATTGCCGTAGCGCTCTACGTTGATGAAGAATCTATCCAGAGGCAGCTCCAGGGCTTTGGCTGCCGTTTTGATTATGCGGGTATTAGCCTGATGAGGGATTATAAGCTCGATGTCGTCCCACTGGAGCTTGGTTGCCTCGACAGCCTGCTTGGTCGCCAGGCAGATGACGTTCACTGCGAACCTGAACACCTCGGGACCGTTCATTTTTACATAGTAGGGGCTGTTATTGTTCGAGCCGCAGGGACCCGGCGTGTAAATCAAGGTCGCCTTGGA
>CAYHAX010000175.1:0-1963 GCA_964354695.1 uncultured Dehalococcoidia bacterium | reverse complement strand
TTCCTCGACGCTTCCAATACATTCTCCGTGGTTGCAAGCCTGGCAGCGCCAGATGGGCAGCGGTGTGCCCCAGTAACGTTCGCGGGAGAACGCCCAGTCCACATTATTATTCAGCCAGTCGCCGAAGCGCCCGTACTTTATATACTCGGGATACCAGTTTGTCTCAGCGTTGCCCGAGATAAGTCTGTCCTTCATAGCGGTGGTCTCTATATACCACGAGGGCTTGGCGTAGTAGAGCAGCGGCGTACTGCAGCGCCAGCAGAAGGGATAGGTATGGCGTATGCGCTCGCTGCGGTAGAGCAGCCCTCTGGATTTCAGGTCTTCGAGAATAAGGGGGTCAGCATCTTTGACAAATTTCCCTGCAAAGGGGTAGGTGCCCTGAATCATTCCCTGCAAATCGACATAATCACGAACAAAATCAAGGTCGTTGTCCCCACCAGCTTCAAAATCAACCTCTCCAAACGAGGGTGCGGTATGGACAATGCCCGTGCCGTCCTTCATAGATACAAAGTCAGCACCAATCACAGGATATTCAAGGCTGCCATCTGCCTCCTGAACTACCAAAACACCATTCTTAAAGCGTCTTCTCTCCACCCTGAACTCATGTGGATTGAACAGTGGCTTGTATCTCAACCCTTTCTGAACACCTGCGATGTCTGAACCTTTGACCCTGAGCACCTCTCGATAGCCTTCAAGTACCACCCTATCCACAAGAGCAGAAGCCATGATAAGGTAATCGTCTGGCCCCTCCATAATCGAGTACTCAGCATCCGGTGCCACAGCCAAAGCGGTGTTTCCTGGCAATGTCCATGGCGTGGTAGTCCACGCCAGCAAGTAAGCTGGCTTTTCCTTGAGTCGAGGCAAATGACGTGCAAGCCCTGTTCTTTCTAAAGAATCATGCTTCAACTCAAACTTTATGTAAATAGACGGGTCGTCTGCCTCATCGTAGCCCAGAGCGACCTCATGGGAGGACAGCGAGGTGCCGCAGCGAGGACAGTGCGGGGTAACCTTATAGCCTTGGTAGACGAGTCCCTTATCCCACAGGTTCTTGATTATCCACCAGCAGGTCTCGATATAGCCGTTCTCGTAGGTGACGTAGGGTTGCTTCATGTCAATCCAGAAGCCTATGCGGTCGGTGAGGTCCTCCCACTCCTTGACATACCTGAGCACGCTCTTTTTGCAACGCTTGTTGAACTCAGCGATGCCGTAGCTCTCAATCTCGCGCTTGCTCTTCAGCCCCAGTTCGTTCTCTACCGAAAGCTCCACTGGCAAGCCGTGCGTATCCCAGCCCGCCCTGCGGGGAACATAATAGCCCTTCATCGCCTTGTAGCGGGGGAACAGGTCCTTAAACACCCTCGCCAGCACGTGGTGAATGCCGGGGCTGGCGTTTGCGGTAGGAGGACCATCGTAAAGCACATACAGAGGTCCGCCCTTGCGCTGCTCCACGCTTCGCTCGTATATCCGCTTCTCCAGCCATACCTTGAGTATCCTCTGCTCAAGCCCAGGGAAATTCACCCTGCTCGACACCGGCTGAAACATGAAACCCTCCTAGTAAAACAAAGAGTCCCGTCCCATAGGGACGGGACTTGATTTCCCGCGGTACCACCCTATTTCCCTGATATATCAGGGCTCTCCTCAGGGCACGCTATAATGCCCCGTCACTGATAACGGTTAACGACACCGTCCAAGCCTACTCTCCTTCTCAAAGAAGGATTTCGGTTGGCAGCTCAGGAGTGATTTTCGTCAGGGTTAGCCACATCTGCTCCCACTTTACCAGCCTCGCTGCGCGACCGCCCCGGCTACTCGTCTCCGTCACAGCCTTTGCTAATTGAACTTAACATACAAGAACTGAATTGTCAAAAGCCCAACCGGGTAGGGTGGAACACCCGCTGCTACCTTCCCGGGAACTGGGGCTGTCTGCCCTCGAGAAACGACTTCACGCCCTCGGCAAAGTCCTCGGTCG
>CAYHAX010000174.1:0-5372 GCA_964354695.1 uncultured Dehalococcoidia bacterium | reverse complement strand
TCGCAGGTATTATCAATGCCAATGTACTGCAAGACAAGGAGAGACAAATGACAACCAGCACCTCAGATTCAAAATCGCTGTTCGGCAGAATGGTACGCGCTGCCAAACTGGATGTGAACCTTTACGAAGAGGTCGAGGCTGATACCAAAGCCAACTGGCAAGCCTTTAGGGCTGTTGTCCTCGTTAGCATGGCTTCCGCTATCGGTACCGGCATCGGCAGCCTCGGCGGCGACCATGGACCGATATGGTTTCTCTGGGGTCTGCTCATCGGTCTGGGCTCAGCCATTATAGGGTGGCTCCTGTGGTCACTGCTAACCTATGTGATAGGCATAACCATATTCAAAGGACCGGAGACAGAGGCAGATTACGGACAACTGCTGCGCACTATAGGTTTCTCTAACTCACCCGGCGTCTTCAGATTCTTCTCCTTCATACCCTTCATAGGAGGCGTAATAGTCTTCGTGGCATCAGTTTGGGCTTTGGTTGCAGGCGTCATTGCGGTAAGACAGGCTCTGGACTTTTCAACCTGGCGCGCTATCGGCACCTGCATTGTTGGATGGGTGATTTACATGCTGTTTCTGTTCCTGATACCAGGCTTGATAATCGGAAAAAGCGTTCTGTTCTAAGCTATCGGGGAGTTTAACTCTACTTTGCCTCTCCTTGACCAGGAGACTGTTTCTCTGACTCTCAGCAGCCAGGCTCGCCCGGATGTCCGCAGCAGTTCTGCCTTTTTCGCATCTTGGTGAAGTTGTTACGGAACACCAAGGCTATTTTCTTGGGAAAAGGCATCGGCGTTGACATATTCGTAAAAAAAGCCCTCAAGCTCGGCATTTGCTCTCACCCCCTCCCTGTTTTGGGCAAGGATAAAGCATCAGCTCACGCAATGTCAATAGGCGTGACTCCGTTCGTGGTTTGACAACCCTTCGACAAGCTCAGGACAGGGCTCACCACGAACGGCACTGAGTTCCCCTTGACAGCGTGCTGCCAAACTTGTTAGACTGCCTCAAAGCTAGTTTTCTATGAAAAGCATTCAATGACTTTATCTGAGTTCCTTAAGGTATTCTTCACAGCAGCCGCCCCCATATCGGAGCTACGGGGTGCCATACCGCTGGCGATACTGGACATGGACATCTCCTGGACCATCGCACTCCCCGTAGCATTAGCAGGCAACCTTTTACCTATTCCTTTTCTGCTGCTGTTTCTTGACCCCGTATCCCGACTTTTGAGGAAGGTGAAGCTGTTCGAGAAAATAATCAACTGGATTTTCGAGCGGTCGAGACGAAGGGGTAAGATTATCGAGAGATACGAGAGTATCGGCTTAGCCATCTTCGTGGCAATACCACTCCCTCTGACCGGATCCTGGACAGGAGCAATAGTCGCTTTTCTTCTGGGGATGCCCTTCTGGCGCGCCTTCATCGCCATCGTCATCGGTGTGCTCATCGCTGGGGCGATAGTAACCACCCTGACCATGATAGGCTGGTGGGGAGCCGCAATCGCAGGCATCGGGCTGGCTATTATTGCTATCCTGGGGATGCGGAAGTCTTAACATGCCGCTCCTTGCGGATGATAACATCCAAAAGGAATTAGCTAGGCATGATAATAACATCCACAGCGACCAAAAGAGATAGCGAATAAAAACTTAGGGGCGTCCTTCCATGGAAGGACGCCCCTACACATTACTAGAATCTCTTGCTCTGAACTAGCCCTTGAGCAGTTCTTTGATCTTGTTGGCGAACGGAGGCAGTATCTTCTTGTAGTCTCCCACTACGCCGTAGCGGGCTACCTTGAAGATGTTTGCCTCAGGGTCTTTGTTTATAGCAATGATGTTCTTGGCACCAGAGCACCCTGACAGGTGCTGGCTGGCACCCGATACTGCTATGGCGATATAGAGAGTGGGGCTGACTATCTTGCCTGTAAGACCTATCTGCATGGTCGCAGGCACCCAGCCGTTGTCGCAAGGCGGTCGGGTCGCCCCCACAGCGCCACCAAGGGCCTTCGCCAAGTCTTTGAGCGGATTGAATGCATCGGGACCACCCATGCCTCTGCCGCCGCAGATGATAACGCTGGCATCCTCGAGTTTCACGCCCTCAACCTTCTCCTTCACCCTCTCAACGAACTTCGTCCTTATCTGCGAGGCATCGAGCTTTGGATCGAAGTTGATAATCTCGCCTTTTCTTGAATCATTACGCGGCAGTGGTTCCATACTCTTCGGCCTGACCGTCGCCATTTGAGGTCGACATTTCTCGCAGGCTAACTCAGCCAGAGCGTTTCCACCGTATACCGGCTTCGTCTGCAACATCAGCTTGCTCTGCGGGTCAATCTTCAGGTCAAGGCAGTCCAAGGTGGCTCCCGTGCCCAATCTGAATGCCAGCCTCGGTGCTAGGTCCCGTCCCATGGGAGTCTGACCCATGAGCAGAATATTGGGCTTGACCTCCTGGCAGAGCTTCTCCAAAGCGCCCACATAAGCATCGGTCATATAATCCTTGAGCAGAGGGCTCTCGACAACATAGACCTTGTCTGCTCCAAAGGCGATAGCGTCCTTGGCTGCATCGCCGACCTTGTCCACAAGCAGCGCCGCAGATAACGGCTCACCAAGGCTATCGGCAAGCCTTCGCCCAACTCCAAGAAGTTCGTAAGTTATCGCAACTGGAGCACACTCCACGCACTCACCTACTATCATCACACCTTTATAATCAGACATCGATTTTTACCTCCTTACCATCATGAGGAAATATCTTAGATTAGCTTCACTTCACGCAGCTTTTGAGCCAGCTTGTTCGCCATGTCCTCTTCGTTCTCGCCGCCTATGACTTCGCACTTCGACTCGCGCACCGGGATGTACAACCTGAGAATATTGGTACGTTTACCAGCAGCGCCAATTCTGGAGGCGTCGGCACCTATCTCTGTGGAATTCCATACCGGCACCTTCTTCTTAGCAGCTGCCATGATTCCTTTGAGAGGGGCATATCTCGGCTGACCCAACTCGTTGCTGACCGTTATCAAGGCAGGCATTTTCACTTCGACCACTTCAAAGCCGTCAGGGAACGCCCGCTCCACTCTGGCTACGTCATCCTTGGGCTCGATCTTCTTGGCTAAAGTTACGCTGGGCACACCAAGAAGCTCGGCAACGCCTGAGCCGACCTGCCCCATATCGAAGTCACCGGCTTGCCTGCCACAGAAGACGAAGTCGAAAGCGCCGATCTTCTTTATCGCCTGAGCCAGGACATAAGCTGTAGTGGCGCTGTCCGAATCATCGAACGCAGGGTCATTGAGCAATACCGCCTCATCGGCTCCCATAGCCATACTATGCTTCAATATCTTCTCTGCTGTGGGAGCGCCCATGCTGATAACAGTCACCTTTCCGCCTTTGGCATCCTTTATGCGGAGAGCTGCTTCGACAGCCTGCTCATCAAAGGGACTTATCACCGGGGGTTTGTCTTTGGCGGGGATTGCTCGCTTAGCTACCGGGTCGATAGCGAAAGCTGCAGCGGGGGTTTCAGGGTCGGGAATTTCCTTCACGCAGACTATAGAATGCACAGTCTTCCCTCCTTAATTAAGCATGAAAATGGCTTTGCCCTACAACTAGAGTAAAGC
Source organism: uncultured Dehalococcoidia bacterium (assembly GCA_964354695.1). Lineage (GTDB taxonomy): Bacteria > Chloroflexota > Dehalococcoidia > SZUA-161 > SZUA-161 > CAYHAX01. The sequence goes on along the minus strand of CAYHAX010000174.1, from coordinate 1,778 downwards.
CTTTTAAACACCATCTAACAAGATAACATAATTGCCGATTGAGTGTCAAGAAAGAACAGCACTTCAGCAATGATTGGCATGGAACTCCTGTTGTGTTAAGATAAAACACAAATGAACTGGCTTGATGCGCCCATCATCATATTCCTGGGTATCGCTGCATTCATAGGCTCCAGAAGAGGGGTGATGAAGACTTTTCTCCCCTTCTCAGCAGTCGTCCTGGGCATCTTCCTCGCAGGGCACTACTACCTCTCCGCTTCAGAATGGACACAATCATGGATGAGCAGCCGCAGCCAGGCTCAAATAGTCGCCTTCATCCTCATCTTTCTCCTAGTTATAGTGGGAGCGTTTCTCCTCTATCTTCTGGCGCGCAAACTATCAGAACTGCTGCTCAAAGGCAAAGAGAAGATGTCAACCACTATGATACCTATCGCAGGTATTGCAGCTGGCATCACCCTCGCCGGTTTCTTCTACCAGCCAGTGGCAAACTGGCTATCCACCTGGCTGACAAGCCGCAGCCAGGCTGCAGTAGCTGCTTTCGCCATCATCTTCATCCTGGCTACAGCGGTGGCGACCAAGATATTATTCTCGCTGGCTGCACTGATTGAGAAGCGCCCCTATAAAGACCTCGGAGACAAGGTGAATGGCTTGGGTGGGACAATCATGGGACTGGCAATCGGCGGCTTGGTCACAGGCGCCCTCCTCACCATAATCGCCAAGTTCTACTACATAAGCGTGGAGGCAACCATGCGAGGCTCAGGTCTCGCCACTTTTCTCCTGAACAATTTCCCCTTCGTGCTCCGCATCCTGCCTCAGGAGTTCGATATCGTGCGCCACTTCTTCGGCTGAGGCTTTTCACCGCTATTGCATATCAATCTCGATATGCTAAAATGAGTCCCATAGTATCTGACACAGGGGGCAAAAATGAATTGGCTTGATGCAGTTATCATTGTCTTCCTGGCAATATCCACAGTAGCAGGCTTAAGCAATGGGCTGATGAAAAGCATCATACCCCTGATAGGAATCATAGTGGGCATCGTATTAGCTGGACGCTTTTACGGCACTATGGCAGACTGGCTATCCGGTTGGCTGGAAAACCCCGGTCAAGCGAACATAGCCGGATTCGCCATCATCTTTGTCTTGGTCATCCTGGCGGCTTTCATATTGGCTTCTCTACTTAGCAAATTCCTCAGCGCATTGAAGCTGGGCTGGGTCGACAAGCTGGGTGGAGCGATTCTAGGATTGATAACCGCCGCCTTAATCTGGGGAGCTATACTCACCGTGATAGCCAGATTCCACACCCCATATGTGGAGACAACACTCAAAGATTCAGCCCTCTCCACCTTTCTCCTGAATAAATTCCCCATGGTGCTACCCTTCCTGCCCAACGAGTTCGATGTAGTGCGCGACTTCTTTGGCTGAAGCGGTTGCCATCTTGTAAATCCAGGATTACAATGGGCTTGAGGAGCAATCCTTGTCTTCTCCTTAGCTTTGCGACACTTATATTATTATTCCAGACTGCGAACTGAGCGAAACCGATGAAAGCACGACATTTACACGACTGGCAGATGACGCCAGACCAGGCTAAAAGAGTACAGCGCGAGCTGACGCCTATGGTCTCCAGAAAAAACGAGGTGAATGCTGTACGGCTGGTGGCTGGAGTGGATATCTCTGCTCCAAATGACGCCGGGTTCGCTCGAGCAGCAGTGGTTGTACTAAACTATCCAGAGCTCGCGCTAATAGAAAAAAAGGTGATAACACAAAAAGTCACATTCCCTTAC
>CAYHAX010000173.1:0-15572 GCA_964354695.1 uncultured Dehalococcoidia bacterium | reverse complement strand
TTTGAATCAATACTTACCAGCTTGATATTGTAAGACTGGTTCCCCACCGTTACGCCGCCAGCAGCGTTTATCTCATCCCTGGCCATCTCCGCTCCATACAGATGGTGTTTGCCCTGTATGTAACTCATGGGGCCGATGACCCCAATCTTGATCTCCGGCTTCGGCGTAGCCGTAGGCACAGGCGTAGGCGTAGGCGATACACTTTCCTTCTCACCACAACCCACCACGGTCAATACTAGACAGGTAACCAGTAGGACTATTACCCCCTTAATCAACCACTTCATCTATTTGCCTCCTTTCCCGGGCATTTTCCCTGGATTACATAGTGATTCTTGAATCGAATCTTTCTTCAAGTCAAGATAATAATATCACCTCCTTTGTTTTGCCACAGATTGGTTTAATCTAATGTTAATCTCTTACATGATTCGAGCTGTTTTGTCAAGTTGCATGTATTGGCAAAATATTTTAGGGTGCCGAGGCCGCCATTTAGGGCATAATAACTGGAAAGTTTGAAGTAGCTGGATAAAAAATCGGGGCGAGTGGATTTGAACCACCGACCTCAGCGTCCCGAACGCTGCGCGCTAACCAGGCTGCGCTACGCCCCGATGCTACCGATTATAGCTTAATGGGCTACGTTTGGCAACGAAATGACCGCTGATGGACGACAGCTTCGTAAATTTCCTAGAAAATGGTGATTTACATAGCTTTCGCCATATGTTAAAATGAAAGATAGTGTATTGCGAGCCTAATACCTCACTTTAAAGGAGTAAAGATGGCTGAGAAAAAGAGCATAGATCCTGTAGTAGTCGAAATGCTGAAGAAGGCGGAAGCCGAGGGTGTTTCCACGGCTTTCAAGCGTGCTGATGAAACCAAGCCCTGTCCTATCGGGCACGAGGGCAATTGCTGCAAGCACTGCTTCATGGGACCTTGCCGCCTTACAGGTAAAACCACTGTGGGTATCTGCGGCGCAACCAAGTCCACTGTCTCTGCCAGAAACCTGGCACGCTCCATCGCTTCCGGCTGTGCAGCCCACTCCGACCACGGCCGCGATATGGCTATGACGCTTCTGGCTGCCGCCACGGGCGAGGCGCCGGACTACTGCGTTAAAGATGTGAGGAAGCTGCATAGAGTAGCCGGCTATCTGGGTGTGCCGGTGGAGGGGCGTGCTACTAATGAGATAGCCATAGATGTAGCCAAGAAAGCCCTGGGCGAGTTTGGCAAGCAATCTGGTGAATTGATTTATATAAGCAGGGCTCCTGCCAAGCGTCAGGCGATATGGCGCAAACTGGGCATGGTGCCCCGCGGCATAGACCGCGAAATCGTAGAAGTGCTGCACCGCACCAGCATCGGTGTTGACCAGGATGCCGAGCACATTCTGGACCACTCTGTAAGGTGCGCTCTGGCTGATGGCTGGGGTGGCTCTATGCTCAGCACCGACCTCAGCGACATCCTCTTCGGCACGCCGGGACCGATTTCGTCGAACTCCAACTTCGGCGTGCTCCGCGAGGACGAGGTAAACGTAGTAATCCATGGTCACGAGCCCACTCTCTCCGAGTTGATTGTGGCGGCGGCCAGCGACCCCGAGATTGTCAGCTACGCCAAATCGAAGGGCGCTAAGGGCGTAAACCTGGCGGGTATCTGCTGCACTGCCAATGAAGTTTTGATGAGGCAGGGCGTGCCTCTGCTGGGCAACTTCCTGGCTCAGGAACTCTCCATACTTACCGGCGCTGTCGATGCCATGGTGGTGGACGTGCAGTGCGTGATGCAGGGCATAGTCGAGGTTGCCAAGAACTATCATACCAAGATAATCACCACCTCACCCAAGGCTAAAATCGAGGGTGCCACTCATGTTGAGTTTAACGAGCATAAAGCGATGGAAATAGCCAAGACGATTCTGCGCATGGCAATAGACAATTATCCCAAGAGGGGCAAGGTGCATATCCCTGACATACAGGACCACCTGGTCGCTGGCTTCTCCCATGAATATATTGCGTACATGTTGGGCGGAACTCTCCGAGAGTCCTTCCGCCCCTTGAACGATGCCATCATGACAGGGCGCATCCGCGGCGCTGCTGGCGTGGTCGGCTGCAACAACCCCCGGGTGACACAGGACGACCCGCATCTGTACGTTGTCCAGGAATTGATTAAGAACGACATTCTCGTGGTTACCACAGGATGCAACGCCATAGCCTGCGCTAAGGCGGGGCTGCTGACTCCGGAGGTCATGGACCAGTGCGGCCCCGGATTGAAGGAAATCTGCCAGACCATTGGTATCCCGCCGGTGCTGCATATGGGCTCCTGCGTGGACAACACCCGCATCCTGACCGTGCTCACTCAGTGTGCCTCCGAGGGGGGCCTGGGTGAGGATATCAGCGACCTGCCGGTGGCGGGCTTTGCTCCGGAGTGGATGTCGGAGAAAGCGCTGACTATCGGTACTTATGTCGTAGCCTCCGGAGTGACCACCTGGATGGGCGTGGGCTCTCCGGTCGCGGGCAGCCCGGAGGTGGTTAAGTTGATCACCGAGGGATACCAGAAAAAATTCGGAGCATCCTGGTACTTCGAGCCCGACCACAAGAAGGCTGTGCAAGAGGCCATAGCCCACATCGATGCTAAGAGGAAGGCGCTCAAGCTGGTGGAGTACGACCCGAAGAAGTTCGCCAAGAGTGCAACCTATCTGCCTGGCGACTACTTCTCACCCGAGAAGCATGGCGCCTACTCCTTGAAGTAGAGAGCCACAGTTCAGTAGATTCAAGAGGGGCTCGGCACTGCGTGCCGAGCCCCTTCTTTGTTTTACATGTTAGCCTTTTCCCCTTGACAAACTCCTCTCGCCATGCTGAAATCAGCGCACAGGACTTATTTTACTGTCAAGGAGGGGCGCTCTATGTCTAAAACGAAGAAGGGCAGGGCAGCAATCTATAAGGGCTTGGGACATCCCATGGAGATTGTGGAGTACCCGCTGACCGACCCGGAGCCGGGTGCTATCCTGGTCAAGATGAGGAGAGCGAATATCTGCGGGTCAGACCTCCACATGTGGCGAGGGGATGTCGACCTCGCTATGTTAGGGCAGCCGCTGCCGGTAATTCTGGGTCATGAGATGGTAGGCGCAGTAGCCCAGTTGGGAGCGGGCGTTACCACCGACTCTGCGGGGCAGCCGCTGGCGGAAGGCGACAGGGTGGTCTATCGCTATTTCCTCCCCTGCGGGCGCTGCCGGGCTTGCCTAAGAGGAAACGACGCTGCCTGCCCCAATGCCTACCTCACTGTGGTAAACCCCAGCGACCCGCCTCCGCACTTCCGTGGGGCATATGCCGAATACTATTACCTTTTGCCCAATCAGACAGTTTTCAAGGTGCCCGATGACCTCACTGACGAGGTAGTGGCTCCTGTCAACTGCGCTCTCTCCGAGGTTATCTATGGTCTGGAGAAGGTAAACTTTAGCTTCGGAGAGACCGTCGCTATACAGGGGGCAGGGGGACTGGGCATCTATGCTACCGCTGTAGCCAGGGAGATGGGTGCTGCCAAGGTTATCGTGATAGACGGCATCGAGGAGCGCCTCAAGCTGGCGAAAGCCTTCGGCGCTGACGAAGTGATAGACATGCGGGAGTTCAAGGAGTCGTACGAGCGGTCGGGCAGAGTGAAGGAGCTTACCGGGGGTTGGGGTGCGGATGTTGTGGTTGAGGTTGTGGGCTTCCCCCAGGTAATCCCCGAGGGCATAGACATGCTGGGGAACGGAGGGCGCTATCTTGAGCTGGGCAACGTTAGCCCTCTGAAGACCTTTGAGATAGACCCTGCCATGCTGGTGATCAATGGCAAGAGCATCATGGGCATGGCTCTTTACACTGCTGAAGCTCTGAAGAAATCCCTCGATTTCCTGAGCCGAACCAAGAATAAGTACCCCTACAACAAGATACTGTCAAAAGTCTACAGGCTGGAGGAAATCAACAGGGCCTTTGAGGAGCAGGACAAGGGGCTAACTACCAGAACCAGCATCATTCCTTAGGCTTCCCTTACACGCTGTTTCGCCTTATGTAGTTGCCCAATTCATTGGGCGGTTCTTAGCTCGCTGTGGATGTTATCATCCACAGCTTCGTGGGGTTACTTTGGGATGATAACATCCCAAAAGGAGCGGGTGGAAAAGGCAATCCGTTCGCCCTGAGCCTGTCGAAGGGCAGGGGCGAGAGGCCCTTCGCCCTGGGCGCGGTTACCGCGCCCCTACTGCGATGTATTTGGAAGCAGCCGGGGGATTAACTTTTGCAGGCACATTCTTATCTCATCCTGGCACTGGATGTACGCTGCATCCCCTCTGCCGAAGGGGTCAGCGATATCTCCGGCTTCTCCCACGAACTCTTTCAACGTGAATATACCTTTGCCGTCAGCCTCTGGAAGCAGGTGTACCCTTCTCTTCTGCTCCTGGCTCATGGTCAGTACCAAATCTGCTTCTTCCAGAAGCTCCTTGTGCCTTTTCAGGTCTTTAGAGCGGAGGTCCTCGGCATCAATCCCTTCTGCCTTCAGTAAAAACCTCGCATCAAATGTGATGGCGCTGTTGTCCCTGGCTTGAGTCCCTATACCCGCGGAGCGAACATCTATTCCTCTCGCTTTTCCTTCGAGGTCAGCCAGCATCTTTTTGAGCATGGCCTCAGCCATAGGGCTGCGGCAGGTATTTGCATCGCAAACAAACAGGATAGATTGATACGGCATCATAATAGCCTTTCCCCTTCTCAAAACGATTTGAGGAGAATGTCGCCTCTTACAGCTAAGCCCTCATGTATCATTATAAGCCTGCAGGGGCGGGTTTGGAATCCACCCCCTAGGGAATTATTTAGCCGAACCCCAGCCCTCTTTCTTTGAGGCTGATGTAGCGCTGCTGACCGATGATGATGTGGTCGAGCACCTCGATGTCGAGGAGCTTACCTGCTTTGACAATCTACTCGGTTACTTTGACGTCCTCGGGACTGGGTGCAGGGTCTCCTGAAGGGTGGTTGTGCACCACCACCAGGGCGGCGCAGTTCTCCCTGACAGCTTCTCTGAAAAGCTCGCTCACCCTAATCAGCGAAGTGTTAATGCTGCCCTTATATACTCTGGGGATGCTCAGTATCTGGTTTTTGGTGTTGAGCAGCACCACGCGCATCTCTTCCTGCTCCAGGAAGCTCATCTCGCCTTGCAAGAGGTTGGCGATGTCTGCGGGCGACTTCACCACCGGACGTTCCTCGGACTGGGTGGACATCAGTCTGCGCCCCAGTTCCAGAGCGGCTTGGACCTGGGCTGCTTTGGCTTCGCCCAGACCGCGCTCCTGGCAGAGCTCTCCGAAGCCAGCACGAGCCAGTCCTGCCAAGCCGCGGAACTTGGTCAAAAGCCTTGCTGAGAGGTTGAGCCGTTCCCTGGGGCGTTCTGTGACAGGAAGCTCTTTGATGAGAGGGTATCATTATGACACAAGAGGATTCTCGCTAATGATACCCTCTTAAATGAGAGGGTGATACTCCACTTCTTCAACCCCCGTCGAAAAATTCTAGTGTCCCGTTTTAGAAATAGATTGAATAAGTGCTGAGCGATTGATGGCCTGAATCCCGATGTGTGCTACTCGTGACTTGCCCTCTCCGATCCCAATGACTTATTCAAGGTATTTCTGAGACTCGATACTAGTGTCCTGAGTTAATAGACAGTCACATAAGTCTGAAGCTAACATCGCCTTATCCGAGCGTAAAGACTTATGTAACGAATTTCTAAAACAGGACACTAGATCCTAATTTCTAAGCCCTAAATAATTTCTCCGCCGTCAGCTAGCAGCATTCAGATTCCCTTATTGGCTGACTGCTGAGGGCTGATAGCTGAATGCTTGTTTAGGATTTCGGATTTAGATTTTAGAGTTTTCCCTGTATCCCCACAGGCTCTTTTAAGATGACAGAGTTAGACAAGGGGCTTAAGCCCCTTGTCTAATCTAGTTAGCATGGATAGCAGTGGTTATTTTACTTCGACGGTAGCGCCGGCTGCAGTCAGCTTATCCTTGATGGTGGCAGCTTCAGCCTTGTTCACGCCCTCTTTTATGGTCTTGGGGGCGCTTTCCACCAGCTCTTTGGCTTCCTTTAAGCCGAGGTTGGTTACCTCGCGCACCGCTTTGATGACGCTTATCTTGTTGGCACCGAACTCTTTGAGTGTCACAGTGAATTCGGACTGTTCCTCAGCAGCGGCGGGGGCAGCAGCACCACCAGCGGCAGTGGCGGCAGGAGCAGCAGCCATCATCGGCACGGCAGCGCTCACGCCAAGCGCCTCTTCCAAAGCCTTAACCATCTCTGACAGCTCGATGACGGTCATCTCTTTGATTGCGGCGATGATTTCGTCCTTGGTCAGCTTTGTTTCTTTCTTAGCGGGGGCAGCTTTCTTCTTATGTGCCTTTTCTTCTTCCGCTACTGCGCCAGCTTCCTCTTTTGCCACTTCTGGATTCTTTCCGGGGGCTCCCTCATGAGACATTTGCTGTTCCTCCCATTTGTTGAATTCTAGCGTTTAATACTACACAAAGTCCACGCAGGTTGGCTGTGAGTACGTTTTGTAAGGAATAGATGGGGCTTTGCATGATACCGAGTAATTTAGCCCTCATGACCTCGATGGGGGGCATAGTAGCAAGCCTACCTATCTCCTCGGGTGTAAGGGCGCGGATCTCGAGGATTCCTCCCTTGATAGTTAGGGCGGTCTTGGAAGTACGAGTATAATTGAGCAGGGTTTTCGCTAGCTGAGTGGCGTCTCCCTTGCTGAAGGCGAGCGCTATCGGTCCCTGCAGGTATCGCGATAGTTCTGCTTTGCCAGCCTTCTCTGCGGCGAATTTGGCGAGCGTGTTCTTGACCACATGGAATTCGGTATTCACCTCGCGAAGCTGGCGTCTTAGTTGCGACATCTCGGAGACGGTCAATCCCCTGTACTCAGCGGCGATTATGCATTTGTTCTTTGAGAGCAATTCGGTCAATTGCTCCACAGTCTCGATTTTTCTCTGCGTAGGCATCTTTGTCCTCCTGCAAAAAAGAAGGTCCTTATGCCTGCGCATAAGGACCACAAACGTGATTGAAGTCGCTTAAATTCGCTTCGGCAGGCATAGGATTAAGCCATAAAAGGCACCCGCTGTCTTCAGCGTTATTCAGTTGTTACATAGTTTAAACTAAAATCCTTAACTATGCAAGTCGCACAATAAAACCACAATGCGTTCAGCCGAACGCTCCTTCTTCTTGCCAACCCCCTGAATCCCCCAGTCTTGGGGGACACCCCCAAACCCCCACCAGAGGGGCAAAACCCCTCTGGACTCCCCGATTGCTAAACGACCTGATGTTATGTGTCATTCTGAGCGAAGCGAAGAATGACATGGAGAACACCCCTAGCGTCCGGGGACGCCGAAGATGCCCATGCTGCACATGAAGGTGCCTGGATGCCCTCCCTGGTTATGAGCTATGCCTAGTTGCACGTTCTTGAGCTGCCGCGATGGCTCCTCGGCTTTGCCCTGGATCTGCTTGTATATCTCGTAAACCTCCCTGACGCCGCTGGCACCTACAGGATGCCCGAACGACTTCAGTCCGCCGCCGGCGTTGAAGGCTACCTCGCCGGTCAATGCGAACGTACCGGCTTCGATATCCTCTTTCGCTTTCCCTTGTTCGCAGAAACCCATAGCCTCGTAGCACATAAGCTCGGCGATAGAGAAACAGTCGTGACATTCAACTATGTCTATCTCTTTGCGAGGGTTCTTGATGCCAGCCTGCTGGTATACCTGCTGGGTTGCTCTGTAGGTTTCCTCCCAGTGCACCCAGTCGTAGGTTGTCATCATCTTGCCGCAGCCGGGTCCTGCTGCGTTGCCCAGAGCCTTGACGGTGATGAAATCCCTCCTGAACTTCTTGGCATCCTCAGTGCGGCAGAGGATAGCTGCGGCTGCGCCGTCGGTTACACCGCAGCAGTCGAAGAGTCCCAGGGGCCAGGCGATAATAGGTGCGTTCAGTGCCTGGTCTAGCGTTATCTCGCGGCGAAGGTGTGCTTTGGGATTGCGAGCCCCGTTGTAGTGGCTCTTCACTGAAATCATAGACAAATGCTTCTTCTCAGCGCCGTATTGTGCGAAGTATCTGGTTGCTGCCAGGGCGTAGCGTCCTGGGGGGGTTGCCTGGATGCCGAACACGGGGTGTGTGCCCCCCATAGGCTCTCCTGAGCCTAATCCGCCCACGCCACGGTCTTTGGTCTTTTCAAAGCCGACGCAGAGGACAAGGTCATAAGCCTTCGCTATAAGAGCGTAGGTGGCTCCTCTGATGGTCTCCAGCCCTGTGCCGCAGAGGTTCTCCACTCTGACAATGGGTATGTAGTCCAGTTTAAGGGGATAAGCCAAGCTTTGCCCTCCAGCGAAGCCAAGTGTGCCCGACCATGCTGCCTGGATGTCTTTAAGCTCAACTCCTGCGTCTTTCAACGCCTCGTCGGTTGCTTCGACAACGAGGTCCCAGGCGCTGCGGTCCCAGTGCTCTGCGAATTTGCTGCAGCCCATGCCTACTATGGCGACTTTATCTTTAATGCTTTCCATCGTTCACCTTCCTTAGGCTCCCCGCAGGGGACGGCACTTCCAGTAGTAGTTGCGAATACCGCGTTCGCTGTGCATCCATCTGAAGGTAAGCTCCACAGGCATTTCATGCTCTATCTTGTCGGGGTCGCGGTCTGTCATCTGAGCATAGAATCTACCGCCCTCATCGAAGTTTATGATGCACAGAATGACAGGTGAATCGAGGCTGGGTCCCAAATTATCTTTGCTATAGGTGAACAGTTTACCTCTTCTATCGGCGAGGCGAATTTCCTCGAACTGGTCTTTGCTCTGGCAGTACATGCAAATCCTTTGCGGCGGGAAGTTGATATTGCCGCAGACCTTGCACTTGCCGCCACGGCAGTTGATATTCCACCTGCGGTCTCGCCATGAGATAGTGGCTGCTGATTGATTCTCAAAGAAAGCGTATCCCTGGATGATGCCGCGAAAGCGCAGATATTTGTCGTAGCTCATAAGGGGCAGTCTTGAATCCAGGTGATATTTAATGGCGCGCCGCGTTGGCAGTTTCTGGATGCCCTTGGTTATGTTGAGGATGAAGGCATCAGCCCCATCTCCATAGTTAGCGAGCAGTAGCTTGTCACCCTCTTTTGCCTGCTCCAGAGCGCCAGCCAGCATCATCAGGGCGTAGGCGGAGCCGGTATTGCCCATATTGGAAAAGAAGCTCTCTTGAACCTGAGTTTTGTAGTCTAGCCCCAGGTTTCGGGCAAGCTGCTGGTGCCTTCTGGCATCGAAGGTGTAGAGAACAGCTTTTGTGATATCGGCTGCCTTCAGCCCCTGTTCTTTCATGAGGGCTTTGACAGCCTCTGTAGTGTTATTCAGGTAGCCATGCTCAACGATGAATCGGTCTTCCCAGAATCTGACGAACTGGTCGTTGTCCAACCGCCACAGGTCCATGATGTCATCGTAGTGGGTGTGACTGGCATCGATGCTTGCAATCAGGTCAGTCTTGCCCAGCAGTATGGCGGCAGCTCCGTCGCCGAATGCCTGCTCGTACTCGGTGGAAGGCTGCCCCATGCGGCAGTCTGCAGCAACTACCAGCACCTTCTTCGCCGAGCCGGCAGCTATGGCATCCATAGCTGCTCGAATGGCGATGGTGGCTGACCTCAGAGAATTTGTGAAGTCAGCAGTTCTGATATTGCGCTTGAGGTCGAGCGCTTCGGAGACTATGCCGGCACACTGTTTCTCTTTGTACGGGGTAGTGGTGGAGGCTAGGAATAGGGCGTCGACTTCTCCTCTGTCGAATCCTTGAAGGCAGTTGTTACCGGCTTCCACTGACATGGTGATGCTGTCCTCGTCGAAGTTGGCAACAGACCTTTCTCCTCCGACGGGTATGCCACCCCAGGTTAACCACGGCATATCACGGCTCATCCGGTAAATGGGAATATAAGCGCCGTAGGAAACAATCCCTACCATTTGGCCCTCCTTTCGCGCAGTCGTGTTTAGCTATCTACCCTCATTGGTATTGGGATGAAGCTATTTGCTAAGAGGTGGTCAGGGAAAGGGTTGGAGTTAGGTCGAGTTTGATACCTGGTCCCATTGAGGTGGTTAAAGTTGCGCTCTTTATGAATTGACCCTTGGCACCGCTGGGCTTTGCCTTGACTATAGCTTCAATAATAGCTGACAGGTTTTCCAGTAGCTTCTTGTCATCGAAGCTGACTTTGCCCACGGGGGTGTGGATGATGGCGGTCTTATCCAGCTTGAATTCAACGCGCCCTTTACGGGAATCGGCAATAACACGAGCCAGGTCGTTAGGTTGAGCGATGGTCCCTGCTTTGGGGTTGGGCATGAGACCTTTACGTCCCAGAATCTTGCCCAGTTTGCCAATCCTTGGCATCATGTCTGGTGTAGCAACGGCTATGTCGAATTCGAGCCAGCCTCCCTCTATTTTCTTGATCATGTCGTCGCTGCCGACGGAGTCAGCACCTGCCTCCTGGGCGATTTTCTGCGCTTCACCCTGGGCGAGGACCAGGACTCGCACTTGTTTGCCCAGTCCATTCGGTAGAAGGGCAATTCCTCGAACCTGCTGGTCAGCATGGCGTGGGTCGACGCCCATGCGCAGATGCAGTTCAACTGTCTCATCGAACTTGGCGAAGGATGTTTTTTTGACAAGACTGATAGCTTGCTCCGGGTCATATGTCTTGGCACTATCGACAAGCTTTGCTGCTTCCAGGTATTTCTTACCGTGTTTAGCCATGTTGCTCCTACTTTGTGACCTCGATACCCATGCTGCGAGCTGTGCCCTCCACCATCTTCATCGCCGCATCGAGGTCAACGGCATTCAGGTCTTTTAGCTTGATTTTGGCGATCTCCTTGATTTTCTCATGTGGGAGGGCGCCGATTTTGTTACGGTTGGGGCTGTTGCTTCCTTTTTCTGTGCCCAGAGCCTTTTTCAGCAGGTCGGCTGTGGGCGGCGTCTTGGTAACAAAGGTGAAAGAGCGGTCTTCGAAAATGGTGATCTCCACCGGAACTATAGAGCCGGCATGTGCTGCCGTCAGGTCATTATATTGCTTGCAGAAAGCCATGATATTGACGCCATGCTGTCCCAGCGCTGGTCCTACCGGTGGAGCTGGATTGGCTTTGCCTGCCTCGATTTGAAGTTTGACCACTGCCTTGATCTTTTTTGCCATTTTTTAACCTTTTGCCCTTGATTTGCTGGTTAGAGCCTTTCTATTTGAAGGAAGTCAAGTTCAACTGGGGTCTCTCGGCCAAAGAAGGAAACCAGGACCTTTACTTTGCCTTTATCTACATTGATATCGTCAACCACGCCTATGAAGTCTATGAAAGGACCATCTATGATTCGGATGCTCTGCCCCCTGGCGAAGCCGACCTTGACCCTCGGGGTCTCGGCTTTCATCTGCTTGAGAATCGTTTTTACCTCCGTCTCATCTAAGGGGACAGGCTCGATTTTGCCTTTATCGTCCTGAGCGCTTACGATTCCGGTGACTCCCGGGGTATTGCGCACAACGTGCCAGGTTATTTCATCCATGACCATCTCGACCAGGATGTAACCCGGGAATATCTTCTTCGCCACAGTGCGCCGTTGCCCATCCCTGATCTCGATTTCGTCTTCGGTGGGCACTATGACCTGGAATATCTTGTCACCCACATCCATCGACTTTGTGCGATGTTCCAAATTGGTCTTGACCCGGTTTTCATATCCCGAGTAAGTGTGGATGACATACCATTTCTTTTCTGTTTGTTCTTTTAGGGTCTTATCCATGGTCAAATCCCTGAGGTAAGAACCAGTCGAGGCAGATACTGCTGTCGAGATTCTACCGCTTTTATTGATAATCTGCTATCATCTGAGCAGAATTACGTTCATCAGTTTGGAAAAACCGAAATCAATCACACCGAGGATTATGGCAACCACCACTGTGAAGACAATCACCAGAGTGGTGAGATAGGTCGCCTCTCGCCTGGAGGGCCAGGTTACCTTTTTCAGCTCAGCGATTATATCGCCAATGAATTTAAATCTCTGTTTTCCCTGGTTCTTTACCAGAGCTTGACGGCTCACTTTATCTCTCTATAGGTTGTTATTTTGTTTCTCGATGTAAGGTATGTTTACTACAACGGGGGCAATACTTCTTTAGTTCCAGTCTTCCCGGGTCGTTCTTTTTGTTTTTTATTGAAGTGTATGTCCTCTCCTTGCACTCTGTGCATGCGAGATAGATTATGCTACGAGCCTCGGATTTTTTAGCCATTTCTTACTCTAAGACTTTTGTTATCAGTCCTGACCCGACCGTCCTGCCACCCTCCCTGATGGCGAATCTAACTCCTTGCTCCAAAGCCATGGGAACAATCAGCTTCACTTTCATATTGAGGTTGTCACCGGGCATTGCCATCTCTACTCCTTGTGGCAACTCAGCAGTTCCGGTGATGTCCATAGTTCTAATATAGAACTGGGGTCTGTATCCGTTAAAGAACGGTGTGTGACGGCCGCCCTCTTCCTTGGTCAGTACATATACCTGAGCTTCAAAAAGAGTATGAGGCTTTATTGACCCTGGCAGAGCCAGCACCTGTCCTCGCTCTATGTCGTCTCGTTCAACCCCTCGCAGCAGGCAGCCCACAGCGTCCCCCGCTTGTCCTTCATCCAGCGTCTTATGGAACATCTCCACGCCAGTGACCACTGTCTTTCTGGTTTCCTTCATCCCTACTACCTCAACCTCTTGCCCAATTTTTATAACGCCTCTCTCAACCCTGCCTGTGGCTACTGTGCCTCGTCCTTTGATGGCGAAGACGTCCTCTACGGACATGAGGAATGGCTTGTCTGCAGGACGCTTGGGTAGCGGGATGTAGCTGTCTACGGCGTCCATGAGTTGCCAGATTTTGCCACACCACTGGCAGTCTCTTTTGCCGCAGCCGCACTCCAAAGCCTTGAGGGCGCTAACTCGTATAATGGGGGTCTTATCGCCAGGGAAGCCGTATTTAGGGAGCAACTCTTCCCTTAGCTCCAACTCAGTGACCTCCAGCAACTCAGGGTCATCCACTGCGTCCACCTTGTTCAAGGCAATCAGCACGGAGGGAACGTCTACCTGGCGGGCAAGGAGGAGGTGCTCTCGTGTTTGAGGCATGACACCGTCATCGGCAGCCACTACCAGTATCGCACCGTCCATCTGGGCAGCGCCGGTTATCATGTTCTTAATGTAGTCTGCGTGACCTGGGCAGTCCACATGGGCGTAGTGGCGTTTCGCCGTCTCGTATTCTATGTGAGCTATAGCGATTGTCATGCCCCGGGCTTTCTCCTCGGGGGCATTATCAATAGAGTCGAAGGGGCGGAACTGAGCGCCTCCGACGGTGGCTAGCACTTTTGTTATTGCTGCTGTCAATGTTGTCTTGCCATGGTCTACGTGTCCGATTGTGCCCACGTTGACATGAGGTTTGGTCCGTTGGAAAACTTTCTTTGCCACTTTATCTTCCTCCCGATCCGAATTAAAGTTCTTCAGCCCACAACCAGATTTGAACTGGTGACCCCCTTCTTACCAAGAAGGTGCTCTACCGCTGAGCTATGTGGGCACGCTGCATGGTGGAGGGGGCAGGATTCGAACCTGCGTAGCCATTTCAGGCGACAGATTTACAGTCTGTTGGTATTAGCCTCTCACCCACCCCTCCGGCCTTTGCCCGGAGCCCGAGAGCGGATTCGAACCGCTAGCCTGCCGATTACAAATCGGCTGCGCTGCCGTTGCGCTACTCGGGCCTTTTCGACCTTTTCTAGTTAAAGTGCACTAAGTATATAAGTATATAAGTAAAAAAAATTAAAGTCAAGGCTTTTTGTATCTCAACAGCGTATCTTTGTGTCTCAGTATAGTCTCAAAGGGGGTGTCCTCTAGCATGAGGCCCATTTGCTTGAGCTCATCCCGAATCTCGTCGGCTCGCCGCCATTGTTTCGCCTTACGTAGCTCGTCTCGTTCTCTTACCAGAGCGCTAACCTTGTCAATATCAATACCACTAATAACAACATTAGGCGCTGGTACTACACCTGAGCTTGGCATTGAAGGTACGTATATGGTATGAGGGGACGGGAGAATAAGGCCCAACACGCCAGCAAGTTCCAGAAGCAACTTCTGTGCTTCGCCTACACCAAGACCTTCATCATGTCCCAAGTTTATCTCCCTAGCTAAATCGAATAAAATAGCTACAGCCTGCGGAGTGTTGAAGTCATCGTCCATGGTTTCGATAAATCGCTCCTGATAGGACTGCGCATCCATTATGTGTGCCGCAGATTCATCAGCATTAGCATTTACGGCACGAACCAGTCTCTCTATACCTTTCCCAGTTGCTTCCAGGTTTTCATCGGAGTAAGTCATGGGGCTGCGGTAATGGGAGCTGAGCACCCAGAGCCTGATGGCATCGGCGCTGTACGTCGAGAGCACCTCTTTGATACCTATAAGCTTCCCTGTAGACTTGCTCATCTTCTCTTCGCCCAGTTGCATCAGACCATTGTGCAGCCAGTAGCGCACAAAGGGTTTAACACCAGTGAAACACTCAGTCTGAGCGATCTCGTTCTCGTGATGAGGGAAGATGAGGTCCTGCCCACCGCCATGGATATCCAGGGTTTCGCCAAGGTATTTGAGCGACATGGCGCTGCATTCGATATGCCAGCCCGGTCTTCCCTTTCCCCAGGGGCTGTCCCACTGAGGCTCGCCGGGTTTGGCGGCTTTCCATAGAGCGAAGTCCAGATGGTGCTCCTTAGCTTCGCCTATCTCAACGCGTGCGCCAGCCATCATGCCATCTAGTGTGCGATGGCTGAGCTTGCCGTAATCGGGGTCGCTTTTCACTCTGAAATATACGTCGCCTTTTGCCTGGTAGGCATGTCCTTTTCTCAGCAAGCCTTCAATTAGCTCGATTATCTTGGGTATTTCCTCTGTTGCTTTGGGGTAGATATCAGCTCGCTTTATATTGAGGGCGTCCATGTCCTCAAAGTACATGTCTATGAACTTCTGAGCCAGTTCCTTAGATGATATGCCGGACTCGTTGGCGCGGGCTATGATTTTGTCGTCTATGTCGGTGAAGTTCTGCACGTATTTTACTTTGTAGCCGCGAAATTCGAGGTAGCGCCTGATGCTGTCGAAGACTATATAGCTCATGGCGTGTCCAAGGTGGCTGGGAGCATAGGGCGTGACTCCGCAGACATACATCTTCACTGTGTCGCCGGCGGGTACGAAGTCCTCTTTTTTGCCGGAAAGGGTGTTGTATATCTTCATCCGGATTGTTCCACCAAAGCTACAGCGTAGGCAGCGATTCCCTCTCCTCTACCTGTAAAGCCCATTCCTTCGTTGGTGGTGGCTTTTAAGCCCACCTGGCTTTCATCTATAGACAAGGCTCGACTTATGTTCTGTCTCATCTGGCTGATGAAGGGTTTGAGGAGGGGGCGCTCAGCGATTATTGTAGCATCGATGTTGCCCACGCGCCAGCCTTTTGGTTCCAGTAGCTTTCCGACACGTTCGAGGAGGGTTATGCTTGAGATGCCCCTGTAGGCGGGGTCATTTGGGGGGAAGTGGACTCCGATGTCTCCCAGTGCTGCAGC
>CAYHAX010000172.1:0-2804 GCA_964354695.1 uncultured Dehalococcoidia bacterium | reverse complement strand
GCCTCCTAGTGTGGCATCCCCGTGACTACTGTACAGCATGTCATTCCGTGCTTGACACGGAATCCACCGTATGTAGCTTCTGGATTCCTGCCGTTCCAGGGAAGGGCAGGAATGACACGGGTAGTTCTATTGCTAAGTCTTTTCAGAGACACTGCACCAGCTATGTCTCTTCTGTAGCACCTGTGACTCGACATGCTCACATAACCACCCGCCTTTGAGAAACAAGGTTCTCTCCGTAGGATGTATCCCGAAGGTTAGTTCATCCCAAGCCTGTATCATGAATGGCGAAACGGTCGCTTGTCAACCCAGGCGGAAAGCCCTGGGGCAGAATACACTTCTTCAGGCTCAGCTAGTGTGCAGTCCCTGAATTAGCTTTAATTCTCGGCGTATCCAAGTGAAGTAGCTACAAACCTTCGTCCATATCATGGCGAACCTTCCCAAAGGGAAGGAGTGGCCGTCTGGTGGGGTAGGCATCGTCTTCTAGACTGAACTTCCCCCCTGGGGAGGGCACAAAGATAAGAACAAAATAGGAGCATTCACGCAGGATGCAAAACGCGCCGGTTCTGGCTACGTTTTGAGAGCAACCCCCAGCAAGTCCAGGGCGCGATGCTGTAGAGGAGTTGGGGTGGTCAAGACATCAAAACATGAGCCATCACCGCATGGCCCGCTATCTACCATCCTGGGCCTGATCTGGTTCTTGGCAATGGTGGCCAAGTCCTTCAGCAGCGTCTGGAAGCTGTGTACAGGGTAACCATCATCGATCCGCTTTCTCTGCGCCTTGCGCCTTGCCTTTGGTGAGGGCTTTGCCGGGGACACCACCGACTCTCTCTGTCCCTCTCTGGCCTCAGCATCGTCATCATCAAACAGGAGGGGCCTCAGCGCAGCCCGCATGTGCCATTCCACATAGTAGGCCAGCATACACAGGAATACATGACCCCGCACCCGCCTCTCCTGCCAATGGCGTATAGGCCGTACCTTAAGGTCTATCATCTTGAGACTTCGAAACGCCCGCTCTACCACTGCCAGCGACTTGTATGCCCCCACCGTCTCCTGAGCACTCAACTCCTCCTCCGACACACTGGTCCGAATCACATAGATGCCATCCAGCCTCGCCTCCCGAGCTATCTTCTCCCCCTCCCGCTCATACCGGAAACCCTTCTCATCGATCTCTATCTTGAAATGCTTAGCCATCTTAAACCGGTTGATCACCTTCCCCACTCGCAGCCCTATCTTATCCTTCCCCTTCAGCCCCCGTTTCCCACGCTGGGTCGCAGCCACGATCTTGTCCAGTTCCTTCTCCGTCGCCCGCAACAGCTCCTCCCTCTTCCGCCGCCTCTCCTCGGCCAGAAGCGGGTTCCGGCAGGCAATCAGACGCTCCCCGGGATACCGGGACGAGCTCACTTCCACCAGACCCGTCTCATCAAATAACGAAAGCTGGATGGCCCCCTCTTCGGCAAGGGCGGCAATATCAGCCGACCGCAAGGCGGTGATCCAGTCAAGCCCCTCCACACCAGACATCTCTTCCCTGATGCGTGCCTCGGTTATCAATCCCCGGTCTCCCACCATTATCACCCGCCTCAATCCGAAACGCCCCCGAACCTTCTCAATCTGGTGGCTCAGCGTATTCGGGTCCGCCACATCTCCCTCGAATACCTCCACGCTCACCGGACACCCCGCCTTGTTGCATATCAGACCAAACACGATCTGCGGAAACCCCTTCTTCCTATCCCGATTGTGGCCATGCTTGGCCAGAGAACAGCGCCTTCCCGTATAGTAGGACGAGGTCACATCATATAAGACCAGACTGCCCTCCTCCAGGTGCCGGCCGGCCAGCTTCTCCTCGATCCGGCCCTGTCGCCTTACCAGCCAGTCCATAGCCTCGTAAAGCTTATCTTCATCCACCACTCCCAGCCCCAGAACCTCGCCCAGGGTGCTGATGCTCGTCTCCTGTCTCAGCCCACGAGCCGTGGCCAGCTTCGAGTCGGGATGGATCAACCGGCTGACCACCATGGCCGTCACCACATCCCGCTGCCAGCAACGACGGGAATGGATAAGACTCTCCAAACCCAACTGGCGCAACGTCCCCAGAACAGCGGCTACATGACCATGGGGAAGGCTACGGACCACTTCAAGGGCCTGGTCGGCAGGGACAAAGGCTTGGCCCTTGAGAGCGCCTTTGATCAACTCGATGACATGCGGTGGCAGATAGGAGAGATTGCTCAAGGTCTGGTGCTTGACCTTGCCTCCCTCTCGATAGGTGCGACGCAGGAGGTGCGTCTGATAGGTCTTGCCGCCGACAACCTTAGTGATCTTGGCTACATGGCACGGCCTGCTTCTAATCGCCATATCTCAATATGTATACACTATTACGCCCCATTTGTCAAGTCCACTTCTGGCTACATCTTGACGCCGGATTTCCTTCGTAACCCGTGCCTGTTTCTGCCCCAAAATACGGGGGAAGTTCGGCTTAGAGCTTTGTCAAGTAGGTTACCTGTCATCTTTGACTACCTCGCTTTTCGCTTCCGCAATCAGGCGCTGCCAGAAGCGCTTCCATGCCTGCTTCTGTGCCTGTGATGCTGGCCCAGGCTGGATATTAACGGTGAGCCTGACTCGTATCTTCTCGGCTGGCTTCAGCATCTTCTCGCCTTTTGTGCGGATGGATTGTCAAATCTCCGTTACCGGTTACTTCCACGGTATCGCCCGCAGTCAGTCCGAAATACCGGAGCCAATTCTGAGGCAGCGTAATGGCGAGGCTAGATTTCCCTACTCTATAAATCATGCGCTCCTCAGATATCGGCATTTCT
>CAYHAX010000171.1:0-7766 GCA_964354695.1 uncultured Dehalococcoidia bacterium | reverse complement strand
TCTCCTGTGCTACTTGCGGTATGCTTAAACTAGCGAGTATAATGCTGGGCAAAGCCAGAGCGTGAAAGGAGGAAGGAATGGTTGAGGAAAGGAATCTTCAGTTGATAGTGCGCGTTCTGACCATAAGCGGTCAAAACCTGGATCATAGATATCTTTTGCCCTCTGACGACAAGGAAGCTGCGGAGTTCGTTGAAAAATTAGCGGAAATGATTAAGAGAACAATGTCCCCCAAGACGTCGGTTCTTGTGTGGTTTGATAACCCCCTCATTGTGTATAATCCGGATAACATCTTAGGCATTCGCACTGACCTTGTGGGCTCGGAACAAGAGAAGAGAGCCATTGGTGCTCAGGTGAAAACGAAGCTGGGATTAATATTATAGGTTCAGGTGCTCTATGAAGGAAGTGATTTGATGCTCGTCGAGAATTTGAAGAAAATCGTGGGGCAGCGCTGGGTGATAACGGACAGGGAGCTCATGATAGATTACCTGACCGATGAGACCGCTGCAACGGTGAAGCCCAAGCCTGCGAAAGAGATTATTCTAGTGAAACCTGCCAGTGCGCAGGAGGTGAGCAAAATCCTCAAGCTTGCCAACCGGGAGAAAACCCCTGTGTTCCCCAGAGGCGGAGGCACAGGGTTGTGCGGCGGTGCTATCCCCACTGTGAACGGCATCGTTCTTTCGCTGGAGAGGCTTAAGGGGCTGGAGGTGGATAATGATAACCTGATGGCAATCGCAGAGGCGGGGGTGACGTTAAAGGAATTGATAGAGAAGGTGGAAGAGGCGGGCTTGTTCTTCCCTCCGCACCCGGGCGACGAGAGCGCACAGGTGGGCGGGCTGGTCGCCTGCAACGCCGGCGGGGCGCGGGCTGTGAAATACGGGGTGATGAGGAGCTATGTTAAGGGCATTGAGGCTGTGCTGCCCACAGGGGAGATATTGAGTTTAGGGGGGGAGCTGCTCAAAGATAACACGGGGTATGATTTGATGCACCTGATAATAGGCAGCGAGGGCACGCTGGCTGTAATAACCAGGGTGATTTTGCGGTTATACCCCAGAGTCGCTGCCAGCGCTACCATGATTGTCCCCTATGATAACCGAAACGATGCCATCAACACTGTACCCAAAATACTGCAAAGCGGGATTATACCGTTAGCTATAGAGTACATGGACCGTTTGGTAGTCGAGATTTCGGCTGTAAGCCTGGGTGTGGAGTGGCCCTGTAAGGCCGGGATAGGGTATCTGATGTTTATATTGGAGGGGCAGAACCAGGAGGATGTGCACGCACAATTGGAGAGGATCTCCGAGATATGCCAGAGCTACCACGGCCTTGATCCTGTCATAGGGGAAACCGAGAAGGAGCAGGAGAAGGTTTTGAAGATTAGAAGCAACGTCTATTCGGCGACGAAGCGCGACCTGGTAGCAGATGCCCTGGATGTTGCTGTACCCCCAGCCAGCATGGGGAAGCTCATGGATGCCATAGACAGGGTGGCGAATAAGTTCGGCACTGTCATTCCTATGGTGGGACACGTAGGAGACGGGAACCTGCATCCGACACTGATTAAGAACCTGGCGGAGGGGGGCTTGCAGAAACTCAAAAAAGCGGAAAGGGAGATATATAAAGAAGCTCTTAAATTGGGCGGGACGATGACGGCGGAGCACGGGGTGGGCAAAATCAGAATCCCTGAGATAGATATGTTTTTGAATAAAAAGGAGTTGGAACTGATGAGGGGCATCAAGAAGGTTTTCGACCCCAATGGGATTTTGAATCCGGGGTGCGCTATAAAGTAAGGGCAGGTTTAAAACCTGCCCTTACGAAGAGGTCGGAGCAAGTGCTCCGACCTACCCAGAAATTTGACCGCTAAGTGCGTGTTTAGGATTTACCCTCGTCCTTCGCTTCATCACTGTCGGATTTGTCTTCGCCCTCTGGTTCGGCTTCAGCTTTGGCTTCCAGTACCGCTTCGCCTAGAGGCAGCTCGGTACGCTTCTGGGCTAGCAGCGAGAACTCGCTACGGGCCGGTATGAGCTTGCCGATGATGACGTTCTCCTTCAGCCCTCTCAGCCTGTCGGTGCTGCCGGTTATCGCAGCCTCAGTGAGCACTCTGGTGGTCTCCTGGAAGGATGCTTTAGCCAGCCAGCTATCGGTGCTCAGCGCCGCCCTGGTGATGCCCAGAAGCACGGGCTTGGCGGTAGCGGGATCGCCACCCTCAGCCAGCACCTTGGCGTTGACATCCTCGTAAACCAGGCTGTCCACCAAATCGCCGGGCAGGAACCCGGTGTCGCCCGGGGAATCCACCCTGACCTTGCGCAGAGTCTGGCGAACTATAATTTCGATATGCTTGTCGTTAATATTCACACCCTGGGAGAGATAGACCTTCTGCACCTCATCCACAAGATACTGCTGAACCGCTTCGCGTCCCCTTATGAGCAGCATATCCTGCGGGTGAATCAGTCCCTCAGTGAGCTGGTCACCCGCTTTCACTCTGGCCCTGTTCTCCACCAGAATCGGGGTCATCAGGGGCACCAGATACTCCCTTGCCTCCTTCTCCTCGTAAAGAACAGAGATTTGTTTCTTCTTGACCTCAACCTTGCCTCCCACTCGAGCCACCAGAGGAGAGGCGACAACTCCTGCTTTCTCTGCCTTGGCGGACATAGGAGCTGCTAACACAGTAGCAGCCTCAACCCACTGGTCATTCTCCACCATCACCTCATAGCCCGAGGGAATGTTGTAATCATCGCGGTAGGTTTCGGAACTGGTGACTTTTATCCTTCTGCCCTCGTCGGTGCGGCCTATCTCGACAACACCTTCGATCTCCGAGATGATAGCCTGAGACTTGGGAGACCTGGCTTCAAACAGCTCCTCCACACGAGGCAAGCCGCTGGTGATGTCCAACCCTGCCACACCGCCTGTGTGGAAGGTACGCATAGTGAGCTGAGTGCCCGGCTCGCCGATGCTCTGTGCGGCGATGATACCCACCGCCTCGCCTATGGAAACGAGGCGTCCCCGAGCAAGGCTTCTGCCATAGCACATCTGGCAGATACCGCGCCGTGACTGGCAGCTCAGGGGAGACCTGACCTGCACCTTCGTGATTCCCGTCTTAACAATCGTCTTGGCTTTGTCCTCGTCTATATCCTGGTTACGGTCAACTATAATTTCGCCGGACTTAGGGTGAGCGATGGGGGCAGCAGCCACACGACCCACTATACGCTCGGCAAGCGGCAAAAGCAGTGTCTTGTCAGCAGGCTCGCTGAGCCAGATGCCTGTAATCGCTCCGCAGTCCTCCTCGCTGACAATCACCGACTGAGACACATCGATGAGCCTTCTCGTCAGGTAGCCGCTATCGGATGTCCTCAGAGCTGTATCTGCCAAACCTTTACGAGCACCGTGGGTAGATATGAAGTACTCCAATACTGAAAGCCCCTCCCGGAAGCTCGCCTTAATGGGCAGGTCGATAATTCGACCTGTGGGGTCGGTCATCAAACCTCTCATGCCCGCCATCTGCCTTATCTGCGAGATATTACCTTTGGCTCCTGAGGAAGCCATCATATAGATAGCTCCGTATCTATCCATGGAGCGTTCCAGAGCTGCCTGAATCTCCTCGGTCACCTGAGTCCATATAGAAACTGCGCGGGTGTAGCGCTCGTCCTCGGTGATTAGACCACGCTGGTATTCCTTATCTATGGCAGTGATCTTGGCTTCAGCCTGTTCCAGTATCTTTGCTTTGTCCCTGGGCACCTTGACATCATTGATGGCGATGGTCATGCCTGACTTGGTGGCATATTGGAAGCCAAGTCGCATTATGTTGTCTACCATGGTGGCTGTGCTGTCGTTCCCCATAAGCCGATGGCAGTCAGCGACGATGCTTTTCAGTGCCTTCTTATCCATAAGGTGATTGCGGAAGCCGAGATCCTTGGGGAGCACATCGTTGAAGATGATACGCCCGCTGGTAGTCTTAAGCCTCTTCCCTGCATCATCGGGCTGTCTGACCTCGATCTCAGCATTTGTGTCAACGACGCCCATCTCATAAGCCAGCTTTGCCTGATCGAAGCTGCTGAACACCATACCCTCGCCCTTCCTGCCCGGTCTGAGCATGGTCAGATAATAGCAGCCCAAAACAATGTCCAGGGTCGGCGCTACAACCGGCTCCCCTGAACTGGGCAGGAGCATATTGCAGGTGCTCAGCATGACCTTGTTTGCCTCTTCCACTGCTGCCTTAGAAAGGGGCACGTGTACTGCCATCTGGTCTCCATCGAAGTCAGCGTTGAAAGCCACGCAGACCAGGGGGTGTACCTGAATGGCGCTGCCACCGATGAGCACTGGCAGGAACGCCTGAATGCCCAGCCTGTGCAGGGTGGGGGCGCGGTTGAGCAATACCGGCCGTTCCTTTATCACCTCTTCGAGGATATCCCAGACCTCGGGCTTGCCCCGCTCCACAATCCTCTTGGCGCTCCTGATGTTAAGCGCCAAGCCGCGGGCAACCAATCTGCGCATAATGAACGGCTTGAACAGCTCCAGAGCCATCCTTCTGGGGAGACCGCATTGATGCAGTTTTAGCTCAGGTCCGGCTACGATAACGGAGCGTCCGCTATAGTCCACGCGTTTGCCCAGAAGGTTTTGCCTGAACCTTCCCTGCTTGCCGCGAAGCATATCCGATAGCGACTTCAGTTTGTGGTTGTTGCCTGTGACCACTGCCCTGCCCCGGCGACCGTTGTCTATCAGGGAGTCAACAGCCTCCTGGAGCATGCGTTTCTCGTTACGGGTGATTATCTCCGGGGCACCTATATCGAGCAATCGTCGCAGGCGGTTGTTGCGGTTGATGACCCTGCGATAGAGATCGTTGAGGTCGCTGGTGGCAAATCTGCCGCCATCGAGCTGTACCATGGGGCGCAGCTCGGGGGGCAAGACGGGCAGAACGGTCAGAACCATCCACTCAGGCTTGTTCGAACTCTTGCGGAAGGCTTCGACTACCCTGAGCATCTTAATAGCCTTTTTGCTGCGTTGCCCCGAGCTGGTGGCTGCCTCCTGATGAAGCTCCTGCCGCAACTGTTCTAAATTAACATCGCGTAATATCTCTAGCACAGCTTCGGCGCCCATGCCGGCGCTGAAGACATTTCCCCACCTTTGTCTCAGCTCGCGCCACTTGGTTGCACTGAGGAGGGTTTTGGGCACCAGCCCCTCGAGGTCATCAATCCTCTCCCTCAACTCTGTATCGAGCTTCCTTTTCTCTTCAGCGTACTGCTGCTGTAGCTGCTTTACCTCGTCCTGTAGCTTATCCTCGCTGAGCTTCGATTGCGATTTCAATTCCTCTACTTTCGCCGTTAACGCCTTCTCACGCTCCATGAACTGCTTAGCGATCTCATCGCGAAGCTGCCTCAATGCCTCAGCCTTCTTCCCCTCATCCACCCTGGTTATGATGAATTTGGCGAAATAGATAATTTGCTCCAGATTACGAGGGGAGATATTCAGGAGCAATCCCAAGTGGCTCGGCGTGCCCTTGACAAACCAGATATGGCTGACCGGGGCTGCCAGGTTAATATGCCCCATGCGCTCTCTTCTCACCTTGGAGCGAGCCACCTCAACGCCGCACTTATCGCAGACAATACCCTTATAGCGTATCTTCTTGTATTTTCCGCAGTAGCATTCGAAGTCCTTGGTCGGTCCGAAAATCTTCTCGCAGAAAAGACCATCCTTCTCAGGTTTCAGGGTGCGGTAGTTAAGGGTCTCAGGCTTGGTCACCTCGCCATAAGACCATCCCCTGATCTGCTCTGGCGACGCAAGGGCGATGCGTACCGCAGTAAAGTCACTGACTTCGAGCATTACTCACCCTCCTCAAATCCAGCCAGATTTATACCCAGCCTCGGTGGTGCTTCCGTAGTGGATTCCATCAAATACGTTACCCTCTCCTCGTCCTCATTGAGCACCTCGATTGACAAACCCAGGCTCTGCAACTCTTTTACCAGCACCTTGAATGACTCGGGCACGCCGGCTTCCACTATATCCTCGCCGTTGACGATAGCCTCGTAGGTTTTGACCCTGCCGACCACGTCATCTGACTTGACAGTGAGCATCTCCTGAAGGTTATGGGCTGCACCATAAGCCTCCAGCGCCCACACCTCCATCTCGCCGAAGCGCTGTCCGCCGAACTGTGCCTTGCCGCCCAGAGGCTGCTGTGTGATCAGCGAATAGGGACCTGTGGAGCGAGCGTGTATCTTATTCTCAACGAGGTGTATCAGTTTCATCATGTATATATTACCCACCGTCACCGGTTGATCTAAAGCCTCGCCTGTGCGTCCATCATAGATAATGGTTTTACCGAAGATAGGGGGCGATAGACCCCTCTCCTGCCAGAGGTTTTCCACCGTCTTATCTATCTCCTCGGGGCTCAACGATGAGACATCTACTCCAACATCCTCCAGCCAGAGCCTGAGGCACGCTGCCCTAGCTTCACCCCTTGCCCTGTCATTGAATATCTCTTCTCCATCATAGCCGTGCTCGGAGAGCCAGGCTTTGGCTTTATCCACCTGAATTGTATCCCCGTTATGGTCGCCTCCCACAGCGCCCACCTTGTGCGCTATCCACGCCCGCCCCAGCGCATCCTCCAGAGAGAGATCATCGGCGCCATCGAAAACCGGGGACAGCGCCTTGAAGCCCAGAGAGCTTGCTGCCCAGCCCAGATGGGTCTCCATCAACTGCCCGATATTCATTCTTGAGGGAACACCCAGGGGGCTGAGGATAATCTCAACGGGACGTCCATCGGGCAGGAATGGCATGTCCTCCGGAGGCAAAACACGGGCAACCACACCTTTGTTGCCATGGCGCCCTGCCATTTTGTCCCCTTCGCAGATTTTCCGCATTTGAGCCACAAAGACCCTGACCATTTGGTTGACCCCAGGGGGAAGGTCATGATTATCATCGCGTGTCAGAACGCGCACATCTATGACCTTGCCATATTCTCCGTGGGGAACCCTGAGCGAGGTGTCTTTCACCTCACGGGCTTTCTCTCCAAAAATGGCACGCAAGAGTTTCTCCTCTGCGGTTAGCCCTCTCTCGCCTTTGGGGGTTATCTTGCCCACCAGTATATCGCCGGCCCCGACGTCAGCGCCGACGCGGATAATGCCATGCTCGTCCAGGTTGCGCAGGCTTTCCTCGCCGATATTGGGTATATCCCTGGTTATCTCCTCGGGTCCCAGCTTGGTATCCCTTGCCTCGACCTCATGTCTTTCGATGTGAACCGAGGTGAATCTGTCATCTTTTATTAAGCTCTCGGAAATTACGATGGCGTCCTCAAAGTTATATCCTTCCCAGCTCAGGAAGGCACAGAGGACATTCTGTCCCAAGGCAAGCTCGCCACCCTCTGTGGAAGAGCCATCCGCTACAACCTGATTACGTTTGACCCTATCGCCCTTGCTCACCACAGGTCTCTGGTTTATGCAGGTGCCCTGGTTAGAACGGGCGAACTTCGTCAATGAGATGGTTTGCTCCTTTCCCCGGTCATCCCTGACCAAGATTTCGTAAGCCGATACCGATATAACCTCGCCATCGCAGGGGGAGAAAAGCACCTGTCCGCTGTCACGAGCCGCCTCTCTCTCCATCCCTGTGGCTATCAACGGAGCCTGAGGTCTAATCAAGGGGACCGCCTGGCGTTGCATATTGGAACCCATGAGGGCTCGGTTAGCGTCGTCATGCTCCAGGAACGGTATCAACGATGTGGTCACGCTGACGATTTGCCTTGGCGCCACATCCATGAAGTCGATTTTATCCGGCGTCTCTAT
>CAYHAX010000170.1:0-3272 GCA_964354695.1 uncultured Dehalococcoidia bacterium | reverse complement strand
AACTCTTATGGAGCAGGGTTCTGCCGGAATGTCGGATGAAGAGAAGAATGAGTTTGTAGCAAAGATACTAGAGCGGGTAACAAGGTAAAGGAATTAAGGGCGGGTTTCAACCCCGCCCCTATCGAAATGTCCCAATATTACGCATCCTCAGATTTGCCTGAGAAAAAGCTGATGGCTGCCCCGGGGCCCAGTGCAGCTTGCAACACCTCGGCCATAGTGGTACTTCCATCTCTGACCTTCAGCATGCCATCGTGTTTTAGTGTTGCCATTCCCTCTTTGATGCTCTGCGCCCTAATATCAATGGCACTGACATTAGTGGTTAACATACGCCCGATTTCCTCACTAATGACCAGGAGCTCGAAAATGCCTGTTCGTCCCTGGTAGCCAGTACTACCGCAGAGATTGCATCCTTCCCCTCTATAGAGGACGGTCGGCTGTTGACCCAACTCTTTAGCGTAGACTGTTTTCTCCTCTACAGATGGCTGATAGGTAGTACGGCAGTGAGGACAGATACGGCGAACCATCCGCTGGGCAGCGATGCCTACCAAGGTCGAAGCGATGAGATAAGGCTCGATACCGAGGTCAATCAGACGGAAGAACACCCCAACAGCATCGTTAGCGTGAATTGAAGAAAGAACAAGGTGCCCAGTGAGTGCGGCCTGAACTGCTATTGTTGCTGTATCTCTATCCCGTATCTCACCTATCAGAATGATATCAGGGTCATGCCGCATTAGCGCCCGCAGACCACTGGCGAAGGTAATATCTGCCTTCAGGTTAACCTGTGATTGGTTGATGTCTGCGAAGTGGTACTCGATTGGGTCCTCAATAGTCATGATATTGCGCTCGTTTCGATCAAGTGAGCTAATAGATGCATAGAGTGTGGTTGTCTTGCCTGAGCCGGTGGGCCCGCCTGACAGTATCATGCCGTAGGGGCTCTTCAACATCGCTCTATACCTCGTGAGGGCGTCAGGCGATAAACCGATATTACTTAAAGAGAGAAGAGGAAGAGACTTATCCAGAATCCGTAGCGTCGCTCTCTCTCCATTTGCTGCTGCGATAGTGGCTACCCGAATATCAACGTCCCTAACCCCAACCTTGATTGAGATTTGACTGTCCTGCGGGCGTCTTTGATCAGCAATGTTCATTCCAGCCATGATTTTCACCCTGGATGTCAGGGCAGTGCTGGCACTCGATGGGAGGGAAAACACATCACGCAGGATGCCATCGATTCTAAAGCGGATCCGAAGTCGATCCTTCTGTGGTTCAATATGTACATCTGAGGCCTTGAGCCTTACTGCTTGTGTGAGGAGAAGATCCAGGATCTGGACGATAGGGGCGCTACCACCAAGCTCCGGTGTAACTTGAGCCTCTTTAGGTAAGTTTGGCAGGAACTGGGCTATTTGTTTCTCTATCTCGGCACCAGGCTTATAGTTAAGGTCGATCGCTCGCTGAATATCGGAAGAGATGCCAAGCGCTGCCTTAACCGACATCTTCGACGAGTCCATAATTCTCTCGATGACACTGATGTCCTCAGGGTCAGCCATAACTACTACCAGCGAATTATCAATCACATCAAGCGGAATAAGGGTATACTCCCTGGCTATCTCCTGAGGGATCAACTTCAGGGCGTCAGACTGAATCATATGCCTTTTGAGGTCAATCAGAGGCAGATTCAGTTGAACGCTGATAGCTGCTGCCAACTGTTCTGGTTTAAGCAGTCCCTGCTTCACCAGGATATTACCGAGTTTGCCTCCTTGCCCTCGCTGCAACTCCAGAGCATTCTGCAACTGCTTGGCAGTGATCATGCCCTCCTCAAGCAGCACTTCGTCAAGACTTTTGGCTTTTATATTTTCGGTAGCTTCTATTGCTTTGTTTCTGTCCATGTTTTCCCCTCGTTCCTAAGAATGACCTCCGTCCTCTAACTGTGATAATTCACGCGAGCTTATGTTCTCTGGAGAGTTATCCCGGGCTGGCGATTTTTTTAGCCAGCAGTGCTTTTACATGGCTTACTATATCCGAAGGATCCGCTGGCTTAGCCAGATAGTCATCTACCCCGACATTTAAGCCAGTGGCTTTATCTGCCTCTCGAGCCTTTGCTGAAAGCATCATAATAAGTAATTTGGCAGTTTCAGGTTCGGCTCGCAGCCGATGACAAATCTCAAAGCCGTCTATCCCAGGCAGCATGACATCCAGAACCACGAGGTCTGGCTTATCATTCTGGGCTTTTCTGAGTCCCTGCAATCCATTTGTTGCAGTAAGGACCTCGTAGCCTTCTGCCTCTAAGGTGTAGCTTATGAGCCTTAAAGCGCCGGGGTCATCCTCGACAACCAGAATCCTGCTACTCATGGGAAGCACCTCCATCTTGGCTTATTGCGCCTAAAGGTAAGGTAAAACTGAACGTACTGCCTTTTCCAGCCTCGCTTTCCACCCATATACGCCCTCCGTGAGCCTCGATAATCTGCCTTGATATGTAAAGGCCGAGTCCTGACCCTCCTATGCTGGACGAGGCTTCTACTCGATAGAACCTTTGGAAAAGGAGTGGCATAGACTCATTGGGTATGCCAATGCCATGGTCGATGACTTGTACCAGAAGATCATGCTCATTGACCTCTGCTCTCACCATCACCTCGCAATCATCGTTACTGAATTTGACAGCGTTTCCGATTAAATTGAATATTACTTGCTCCAGCCGTTCCTTATCCGCATCTACTTCGGGAAGTGTTGCCGGGATATCTTCCTTGATTGTGATACCCCTCCCGTTGGCCATACCACGAAGTGTTTCTACGGCTTCATGGATGGTACCCACTATCGATATACGCTGCTTGTGGATACTGAACCTGCCTGATTCGAGGCGCGATACATCGAGCAAGTTGCTGACCAATTTGTCGAGACGATTACTCTGATTCTCAATGATGGTCAGAAACTCCCTTTGGACGTTGGGGTCGGGTACCTTGCCATCCAGTATGAGCTTACCGAAGCCCTTGATTGAATGAAGGGGGGTGCGCAGCTCATGTGAGATATTGGAGATAAACTCAGCTTTCAGGCGATCAAGCTCGCGTATCGCCTCCTCCGCCTTTTTCCGCTCGGTGATGTCGCGGAATGTGCCTCTGGTCGATACTGGTTTACCGCCTTCTAATTTTGCATTCACATTACCTTCGACAAAGATTTCGCGACCGTTCTTACT
The DNA here is from genome assembly GCA_964354695.1 of uncultured Dehalococcoidia bacterium. GTDB lineage: Bacteria > Chloroflexota > Dehalococcoidia > SZUA-161 > SZUA-161 > CAYHAX01. The sequence continues at coordinate 88 of CAYHAX010000170.1, read as the reverse complement.
GACGAATACGGTTTCAATTTTCTCCAGCGATTCGCCGCTAGCTACCCTTTCCAGACATTCCATGCAGTGGGCTACCTGGTCCTTTCTA
>CAYHAX010000169.1:0-3518 GCA_964354695.1 uncultured Dehalococcoidia bacterium | reverse complement strand
CCTGTTCCGCCACTTCGGCGGTGGTGCCGAGGAGCAGAATTGAACTGCTGACACCGCGATTTTCAGTCGCGTGCTCTACCTACTGAGCTACCTCGGCATGCTTTAGAATTTTATCTCAGGCACTCTTCCATGTCAAGCTAAGGGTCATAGCTACAGCGTATTGGGATGGGTATTACTTTGTTCATAGCACTATAGGCATATCGGATATCTGTGGGAAACCACTATTTGTATTGAATCGGGGTGTGCTAGTGTTAGAAGGGATGGTGCGATTGGCGAAGCACCGGGAGTTTATCCTGTTATTTCCGGATGCGGTGATGATGAAGGACGAAGAGAAAATCAAGGGACAGCTCGTTGCTGAACTAGCGCTGCTGCGTAAACGGCTCTCGGAGTTTGAAGCGGCGGAAGCTGAGCGCAGGAGGACGGAGGAGGCGCTGAGGGAAAGCGAGCATAATTATAAGATTTTGTTTGAGAGTACGCTCGATGGCATGTTCGTCATTGATGCTGAGACAATGAGGGTGGTGCTGGCGAATCAGAATACCGCAAGAATATATAGTCTTGGCTCTGCGGAGGATTTGATAGGTGTGAACCCGCTTGATTACATTCACCTGGAGGATAAGGAACGAGCCCTCAAGCTTATTCAGGAGGATTTGTTTGGAAAGGACCTGCGCAAGATCGAGGAGTTCAGGTCAATGACTGTGGATGGCAGGGAGATATGGGTTAGTGTAGTCGGTACCAGGACTGAGTATCAAGGAAGGCTGGCGGGACTGGTTTCAGTCAGGGACATCACCGAACGAAAGCGGTCGGAAAAGAAGCTGCAGCAGCTCTATGATCAGGAGAGGAAGCTGAGGCAGGATTTGGAAGCTGAGATGAATAAAAGGATTGAGTTCACCAGGGCTCTGGCGCATGAGCTGAAGACTCCGCTCACGCCTGTGATGGCTTCGAGCGAACTACTGGTCGCAGAACTCAAGAATGAGCCTCTGCTGAGTCTGGCTAGGAATATCAACCGGGGCGCTTCTAATCTGAATAACAGGATAGACGAACTGCTCGACCTAGCGAGGGGCGAGATAGGGATGCTCCAAATCAAGCTGGAGCAGATGGATATGCTGAAACTTCTCCGTGAGGTGGCTGGCGACATGGCTCCGGTTACCGCGAGCCACGGACAGCCTTTGAATCTGGATTTGCCTTTATATCTTCCTCAACTCCGGGCTGATGAGGGAAGGCTGCGTCAGGTTGTGCTCAATCTTGTGAGCAATGCCTCCAAGTTCACCCCCGATGGGGGGATTATCACGATAAAGGCGAGGGAAATGGCTGGTGAGATGGTAGTGGAGGTTCGGGATACGGGTCGCGGGATAAGCGAGGAGGAAGGGCAGCGGTTGTTCGAGCCTTATCACAGGTTGGAGAGCGATAGGGAGCATCTCAGCGGGCTGGGGTTGGGGTTAGCCCTCTGTAAGACGCTGGTGGAGCTTCATGGGGGACGGATATGGGTGGAAAGTCAGCCGGGGCAGGGCTCCACTTTCAGCTTCTCGGTGCCTCTGGAACACTCTGGCGAGCGAGCGGGCATGAAGTAGGAGAGATGGCGTGAAGGTGTTGGTCATAGAGGACGACAGGGATATTGTGGAGGCTATTACCCTTGCCTTCAAGATACGGTGGCCTGAGGCTCGACTGGTCTCCACTCATCTGGGTGAGAAAGGGGTGGAGTTGGTGGAGAGCGAATCTCCCGATGTTGTTATTCTCGACCTGGGTCTTCCCGATACGAGCGGCTTCGAGGTGTTGAGGCAGATACGGCTTTTCTCCTCTGTTCCCGTTATCGTTCTAACTGTGCGAGCGGAGGAGTCTGATATAGTTAAGGGGTTGGAGTGGGGGGCTGACGATTATATTACAAAGCCCTTCAAGCAACTCGAGCTGCTATCGCGAGTTCAGGTGCAGATGCGCAGGCAAAGCTCAACTGCAGAGGCAACTCCACTTAGTTATGGGACACTGCAATTTGACCCCTCCACACGCCAGCTTCTCTACGGTGAGAAGGAAGTGAACCTCACAGCCACCGAAAGCCAAATCATTTATCAACTGATGAAGAACGCCGGGCGCGTGGTGACACATGCCGCTGTTGCCGAGGGGGTTTGGGGCGTGGATTACCCCGGTGCAATCGATAGCTTGAAGGTTTACATACGGCGGCTGAGGGAGAAGATTGAGGAGGACCCCAGTCATCCCAAGCTCATTCTCACCAAAGCCGGCGTGGGTTATTCCCTGGTGAAACAGGGCTAGCCCGTCGGGGCTGGTCTTTATAGATAAGGGGGGCGGAAGCTGCCAGCAGCTTCGCCCCCCTTTCTGCTTTTGATAATACTCTTCATCCTCATGTAATCCCGCTTTCTTAACCAGGCTGTAACGCGTTTTTAACCCTTTTTTTACCTCTGTGGCTGTGCTGTAACCGGTCTTTTACCTAGGAACAAGCATAATGAGATTGTAGGTGAAAAGGGGGCTGAAAAGATGAAAGTCCTGGTTTTCGCAGAGGAGTCGGTAAAACAGAGGGTAAGCGAGCTGATGAAAGGCGAAGAGGCGAGCAGCGCTGAGATGACAGGCAGGCTGCGCGCTTTGGTGCAACCTCAAAGGGAGCTTGTAGGGAACTATGCCGGGAAGGGCTGGAGGGCATGAAGATTCTCGATGGATTTCTGCTTATATGGTTCGGGGTGTTCTCGTGCTATATCTTCGCTATGATGTGGCGTGGTGTTTACTGGTATCACGAACCTAACCGAGCCGTGCTTATCCTGGAGACGACTATGGCGGCTTCTATACTGCTCTATGGATTGTACAGGATTGCAAAGGTGCTCGCCAGAAGATAAAGCTGGCATAGATTTAAGGAGGGCTAAGATGCAGATAGGTGATGAAAGGACGCAGCAGGAACAGGAAGAAGGGCGCGGGTTGAAGGTGTTGCCCATGAGGGATTTTGAGGTGGCTCGCCTCCAGGCTTTGTTCACCCAGGCTGTGCGCGAGCAGAGGTGGAAAGAGGCTCTTGAGCTTCATTTGACGCTGATTTACCTTCTCTTCTGCACCAATGCTGAGTTCGAAGCGTGGGTTGAGAATGAGTATTCATAGAGAGGTCAGCAATCAGGTTTCTGACTCTTTGTAGAGCAGGGCTTTCATCTTTTTGGCGCTTAGTTCCCGTATCTCGCCCTCCGGCAGGTCGCCCAGGCTGAAGTTACCGAAGCGAATCCTCTTGAGAGCTAGCACGGGATGTCCCAGGCTAGCGAACATGCGGAGCACTTGCCTTTTTCTGCCCTCGTGGATGGTGATGCTATAGTTGAACGGGGGCTCTTTGGCTTTCTTTACCAGGGCAGGTGAGCATAGTCCGTCCTCAAGCTCTATCCCATCTTCTAGCCTCTTTTTTTCTTCTGGCTTCAGGTTTCCTTCGATGTAAACCAGGTACTCCTTCTCAATCTCGAACCTGGGATGGGTGAGCTGGTTTGTTAGCTCGCCGTCGTTGGTCAGCAGCAGAAGCCCTGTGGTATCTCTGTCCAGTCGCC
>CAYHAX010000168.1:0-9403 GCA_964354695.1 uncultured Dehalococcoidia bacterium | reverse complement strand
CTTTAGTTACCGTGCTGAGCAGGGTGGATTTCCCTGCATTGGGATAGCCCACTATCCCCACATCCGCTATCAGCTTGAGATCGAGTTGTAGCCAAGCCTCCACTCCTAGTTTACCTTTCTCAGCAGTGCGGGGAGCCTGATTGGTGGAGGTGGCGAAGCGAGCGTTCCCCTTTCCCCCCTTGCCTCCCCCAGCAACTAGCACCTGTTTACCATGCTCTACCACATCTGCAACCAGTCCTCCCTCTACGTCCTCCTTCTTTAGCCGCACCTGTGTGCCCAGAGGTACTTTTATTATGAGGTCCTCCCCTCTCTTTCCATACATGTTCTTTCCTTTGCCTTTTCCTCCATCCTCAGCCCTGAACTGCTTCTTATACCTGAAGCTATATAGAGTCGCTGCTCCCGCATCTCCTAATAGGTATATACTCCCCCCATTACCCCCATCACCACCATCGGGACCCCCATACGGCACAAACTTCTCCTTGCGAAAGCTAACCGCACCATTACCACCATCGCCACCCTTAACATAAATTTCAACCCTGTCTATCAATTACCCATCCCGTTATTATTATTTCTTTAAATTGAGATTTATTATAAGCATGATGTAGAGAACTGTAAAATAATAATAGTAATAGTGTTGAAAGTGTGATTAGTAGCTTGAGATGAACAGGGACTTCTCCGGGAAGCTTTAGATGGAGGGGTAAAGACTGGCGTGGAGGGGGTGTGCAGAAAAGCGAAGGGTGAAAAAGATGGCAGATTGAAAAGAGAAGACATAAAGGGGAAGCAGTTATCCACACAACGAACGAGATTTCCACGAAAAACGGGCAGTTATCCACACTTTTATGTTAATGCTTTCGGCGGGTGCTCGTTTAGGGGGATTTAGTATAGAGGGTCTCTTTTATCTCCAGCACGTCTCGCCGCAGCCCGTGGTCAGCATTAATCTCATCGGATATCTTGTGATAGCCGTGGATAATGGTGCTGTGGTCTCTCCCGCCCAACTCTTTTCCTATCTGGGTCCAGGAGCATTGCAGTTCCTCTCTCATGAGATACATGGTTATTTGGCGCGCCTCAGATGAGGTTTTATCCCTGCGCTTCCCCTGAAGGGTTTCTGGAGGGATGGCGAAGTACTTAGCCACCTCGCCCATGATAGAGGTGGGGGTAAGGGTGCGCCTGTGTGCCTCGCCGGTTATCTCAGCCAGCGCTTGTGCAGCGATCTCGGCGGTCAATTGTGACTTCGTAAGCCTGGCAAAAGCCACCACCCGGTTTAAAGCCCCCTCTAGCTCTCTGATGTTCTTCTGCACGCGGCGGGCTATGTAGTCCAGAACCTCCTGCGGCACCACAGTTTTCTGCTCCTCAGCTTTGGCTTGCAGGATGGCGATTCTGGTCTCCAGGTCGGGCGGCTGCATGTCTACTATGAGTCCCCATTCGAAGCGAGAGCGCAATCTATCCTCAAGCAAAGTTAAGGACTTTGGAGGGCGGTCGCAACTGATAACTATCTGGCTATTGTTGGTATGAAGGTCATTAAAGGTGTGGAACAGACCCTCCTGCGTTTGCTCCTTGCCGGCGATGAACTGGATGTCATCTATAAGCAGAACATCTACGCCACGATATTTGTTTCTGAAATCTTCGCTTCTCTTCTCTCTAATGGCTGTAATGAACTCATTGGTGAACTGCTCGGCGGTAACATACATGACGCGAGGGCAGGATTTCAGGGCAACCCAGCCTATGGCATGCAGAAGATGGGTCTTTCCCAGCCCCACACCGCTGTAAACGAACAGGGGATTGTAGCTGTTACCCGGATTTTCAGACACCCCCAGCGCAGCAGCGTGTGCCAGGCGATTGGAGCTCCCCACAATGAATGCAGAGAAGGTGTACCGTCGGTTCAGCTTGGGAGCACCCACTCGCTGTTTGTAGTTAGGCGAAGAGGGCGACGAAGGCTGCGGCGGGGTCAACTCCGTCCCGCCATCTCCACCCAGGTGTACCTGGAATTGCACCTTTACCGGCTTGCCGGCGATGCAGGTTAAGGTTTTCTCAATAAGCGGGTGTAAGCGCGTCTCCAACGAGTCTGTGACGAATGTGCTGGGTACTCCAACGGTGAAACAGCTATCAGAATAGCTCAACCCCACTGTATTCTTGAGCCAGGTCTGGTAATTCGCTGGACTTACCTTTACCTGTAACTCGTCGAGTGCCGTTTTCCAAATGTCCGCAGCAGGTCTTGTTTTCATGCCATACCTCATTGCCATGGCTTGACATAGCAACCTCCGCCCGCCTCAGGCGGGTTTTAGTGCAAAAAAGGGACGCTGAACCGCGCGCTTGTACGCACAACAAAAAGAACTTGAGCGCCTTATCGTAAGGCTGTCTTTCTGCGAGATGTACGCTAATCGTAAGAGTACATCTTATGGCAGGTGGCTTTTCTGTGGGTTCTTCATTGGGGTAAACAAAAAGGGAAAATTGCTTAACTAAAATAGCAGATGGCGGGGCGCAGGTCAAGATGTTTTTATTACATTTTTGGGAAAGGGGAAAAATCGCTGACAAAAAAACTAAAGGCGGTGTTTCAACACCGCCTTTGCAGAATGTTCACCCAAACTTGTTCCAAGCTCAGGCTGAAGGGGTAACCAGAGCAGCCGATTTAAGCACGATTTCCCTATCCTGAGCGTCAACCAGGACGGTCTCCCCGGAGCGGAACCTACCATTGAGTATGGCTTCTGAGAGGGGGTCTTCCACCAGCCGCTCGATGATGCGCCTCAAGGGGCGAGCACCGAAGGCAGGGTCGTAGCCCTTCTCTCCCAGGAGGTCCTTTGCTGCATCGGTTACTTCCAGCTTTATGGCTTTCTCTTTGAGTTGACCCTGTACCTGGGTGAGCATCAACTCCACAATCTTGCGAATGTGTTCTATGGTCAATGCATGGAACACCACTACGCCGTCTATGCGGTTGAGGAACTCCGGGCGGAAGGTCTTCTTCATCTCTTCGAGCAGCTTCTTCTTCATGTTCTCATAAGTAACCTGGACCACCTTATCCTCATCGGCTCGAGAGACAAAGCCAATCGAGCCCTGTTTCCGGATAAGCTCGGAGCCTATGTTGCTGGTCATGATTATTATGGTGTTGCGGAAGTCCACACGCCGCCCCTTGGCGTCGGCGAGATGCCCGTCGTCGAATATCTGCAACAGTATATTGAACACATCGGGGTGAGCCTTCTCAATCTCATCCAGCAATATCGCAGAGTAAGACTTGCGCCTCACCGCCTCGGTCAACTGCCCGCCTTCGTCATAGCCTACATAGCCCGGAGGAGCGCCCACAAGACGAGCCACGGTGTGCTTTTCCATGAACTCGGACATATCGAGCCGCACCAGGGAATCCTCGCTGCCAAACATGAACTCAGCCAGCGCTCGCACCAGCTCGGTCTTGCCCACGCCGGTGGGGCCCAGGAAGATGAAGCTGCCGATAGGGCGTCTCGGGTCTTTGAGTCCGGCGCGCGCCCTTCGCACAGCCTTCGATATGGCGACAATAGCCTCGTCTTGGCCCACAATGCGCTTGTGCAGCGCCTCTTCCATTTGCAGCAACCTGGTGGATTCATCGGAGGCAAGCCGTGTTATCGGTATGCCCGTCCACATGCTGGCTACCTCGGCGATGTGTTCCTCGGTCACCACCTTCTTCTCGGTATCGAATTCCTGCTGTCTCTGCCAGTCGCTACGCAGCTTGTCCACCTTCTCGGTAAGCTTCAGTTCTCGCTCACGCAGCTCAGCGGCGTACTCGTACTGCTGGGAGACGATAGCCTGCTCTTTGTCCTTGCGCAAGGTCTCCAGCGCCTTGATTGCCTCGTTCAAGCTCAGAGGGACGCTGGACTGCCTGATGCGCAAACGGGATGAAGCCTCGTCTATGAGGTCGATTGCCTTGTCGGGCAGGAAGCGGTCAGGGATATACCTGGCTGCCAGCGCAGCCGCAGTTTTCAGGGCTTCGTCGCTTATGCTAAGGTGATGATAATCTTCGTAACGGCTCTTGATTCCCCTTAATATCTCAACAGTTTGCTCTATAGAGGGCTCCTCGACCAGGATGGGCTGGAAGCGGCGCTCCAGAGCAGCATCCCTTTCCACGTGCTTGCGGTAATCATCCAGGGTGGTGGCGCCGATACATTGTAGCTCACCTCTGGACAGAGATGGCTTTAGAATGCTGGCAGCATCTACAGCACCCTCGGCAGCGCCAGCGCCGACAAGGGTGTGGATTTCGTCCACAAATAATATGCAATTTCCCGCGCCCTTTATCTCCTCGATAACCTTCTTCAATCGCTCTTCGAATTCACCGCGGTACTTTGTGCCAGCCACCAGTGAGCCGATGTCTAGGGTGAGCAGCCTCTTCCCCTGCAACGTCTCAGGGACATCCCCTGAAATGATGCGGTGAGCGATAGCCTCAGCGATGGCAGTCTTGCCCACGCCGGGCTCTCCGATGAGAACCGGATTGTTCTTGGTGCGTCGGCTGAGCACCTGAATTACACGCTCGATCTCGCGGGCACGCCCGACAACAGGGTCTAGCTTGCCAGCACGAGCAGCGGCGGTAAGGTCAACGCCGAGCTGGTCAACCGTCGGGGTCTTGGTAGTGGGTCTGACACCACCACCGGTCGTCGGATGGGGTATGTTCTGGCTGAGCACGCGGTTGAGCTCGGTATGCACGCGTTCTACGCTGACACCCAGGCTCTCCAGGACGCCTGCGGCAACCCCCTCACCCTCGCGCAGCAGTCCGAGCAGGATGTGTTCGGTGCCGATATACTGGTGACCCAGCAAACGGGCTTCGTCAACTGCAAGCTCGATAACCTTCTTCGCCCTGGGGGTTAGCCCAACCTCGGTCTGGGCTGTGCCCTCGCCCCGCCCAATGATAAACTCAACGGCAGCCCGAACCTTGTTCAAGCCCACGCCGAGATTGGAGAGGACCTTTGCAGCCATCCCCTCCTCCTCGCGCACCAGCCCCAGCAGGATGTGCTCGGTTCCTATGTAGTTATGGTTGAACCGACGAGCCTCCTCCTGAGCCAGGGCTAGAACCTTGCGAGCTCGCTCTGTGAACTTGTCGAATCTGTTAGCCATCTCTCATCTCCAATAGAGTTGCCCCGGGCTGGTAACATCCTGGGCACAAGAGTACTAGCTGTCAGACCAGCCTTTGGTACTGGCTTTTGTGCCTTCATTCTAACACAAATAGGCTCTAAAGAAAAGAGCCCAAATTTACTATACCTCTAAATTTGGGCTCTTTAATGCTTCCCAGCAGTGGCATATTTTCCGCAAGGGGTTGCCCCCTCAGTATCGTCTGCGCTGGGGCGTTTCACTTCCGTGTTCGGGATGGGAACGGGTGGGGCCACCCCGCTCTAACCACCAGGAAGCATATAGAACTTTTGTTAACTGACTAGTAATAAAGTTTACTTTTTAAAAGAGCTCCTCGTTACCTTCGGGGAGCCTGCCATGCTCTTGCAAAAACTGCTGTATCAGCTCGCTTTCCCTCATAGTATACATCAAGGTTTCCTCAAAATGCAAGTACCTGGCTTTTCCCACCCAGGCATCCCCGGAGCTGAGTATCTCCTGCAAGCCCTGGCGTATATTGGAGCTGCTGCCTATGTAGATGACCTCTTTTTGCTCGCTGAACAGCCGATACACCCCGTCTTTCTCCGGAGAGGACTCCACTGTAGCAGCGTTGAACTCCAGCAAGTCGCTGGGCGGCAGTATGACCGCGGCTATCTGCAGCCGTAAATCACACCGCAGACATCGTGCTGCCTCCTCACAGGCTTTCTGCCTGGCGTATCCCAACTCCACCTCGGAGAAATTGTTACCCCGCAGTTCCGCAGCTAGGTGAGGCATCCGGAAGCGAGTCCTGTCGGCGAAACCCTCCTCGCGACCCATAGAGGGATTTGCCTTCTCAGTTTCGGCGAGGATTTCGCCTATGTCACCGCTGCCCCCGAGATATTTGTCTATGGACGCTGCGGCTTTTCTCCCTGCAGCGATGGCTTTGATTACTGAGGCGGGACCGCTCACAACGTCTCCGCCGGCGAAAACGCCTTTTATGCCGGTGACTAGCGTATCCGAATTTACCTTAATAGTCCCAGCGCCCAGCGGCTCAATGCCGAATCCGCCGGGGATAGCAGGCACCTGCCCGATAGCGGAGATTATGGTGTCGCAGGCAATGTTGAACTCGCTGCCCTTTATGGGCACCGGGCGCTTTCTGCCGCTGGCATCAGCCTCCCCCAGCTCCATGCGCAGGCATTCCATAACCAGCGTGTGTCCGTCTCTGCTTATCCTGGTCGGTGCAGCGAGGAATAGAATCTTGCCACCCTCTTCAAGCGCCGCCTCTACCTCCTCGGGATTTGCCGGCATCTCCTGCCGGGAGCGCCGATAGACGATGGTCACCTCTTTGGCACCCAGGCGCCTGGCGGTGCGCGCAGCGTCTATGGCGGCGTTGCCGCCTCCCACCACTGCCACTTTGGCACCGGGAACAACCTTTTTGCCCAGGCTTACATCTCTAAGGAAAGCGATGCACTCCATAACGCCGTCGCTATCCTCCCCGGGAACCCCCATTTTGACCCCTCTATGCGCCCCTATGGCTAAGAAAATAGCGTTGTACCCCTGTCCGAGGAGATTGTCCAGGGTCTCCACCCTCGTATTTGTCTTTATCTCAACCCCGACGCTCTTTATGCCCTCGATTTCATTATCGAGCACCTCTTTGGGCAGGCGATACCTGGGTATACCCACCCGCATCATGCCCCCGGGCTCGGGCAGCGCCTCGAATACGGTTACGGAATGCCCCAGCTTTGTCAGATAATATGCTGCGGTGAGTCCCGCAGGGCCCGAGCCCACAACCGCCACCTTCTTGCCCGTGGGGCTAGCCTTCCTGGTCTTTGCCTGCCAGTGGCTGGTATCATGGTCGGCGACAAAGCGCTTTAGCGCGCATATGGCGATGGGCTGGTTGAGCTGACCCCGTCGGCACTCGCCCTCGCAGGGGTGGAAGCACACCCGCCCCAGCACCATGGGGAGGGGCACCTTCTCGCGGACTACTGCCAGCGCCTCGGCGAACTTGCCTTCGGCGGTAGGGCGCACGTAGCGGGGCACATCTATGCCCGCGGGGCAGGCATTTGTGCAGGGCACAAGGGCGGACTCTCGTTCCGCCCTCTTGATATCTTTGTCGAGCAGGGCGCCGGTGGGGCAGACCTCCACGCAGGCGCCGCAGAACTTGCACCCTGATTCCTTGAGCGTGCGCGCAACAGGACCTGCGATTACCTCGCCATTGTGAACTATGAAGCCCAGGGCGCCTATGCCGCGCAGGTCTTTGCAGGCTCTGACGCAGCGGGTGCAGCCGATGCACAGGTTGTAATCCTGGGTGAACAGAGGCTCATCTTTCTTGATGGGCAGGTCACGGAACACATAGCGGGGTATGTTCTCTTTGACCCCGATGAAATTGGCGACAGGCTGCAGCTCGCAGTAGCCAAGCTTGGAGCAGCAGCGCTCTCTGATAGGCACGCTGTTGGGACAGGACTCAAATGGGCTGCACCCCTCTCGCTGCTTGCAGGTGAAGCAGGTATGAGGGTGCTTGGACAGAAGGGCTTTCAGGTTTTCACGCCGCAACTCCTGGACTTTAGGCGTGTCTGTGTGAACCACTATTCCCTCGGCAGCGGGCAGATTGCAGGATGTAACGGGCTCCTTCACCCCCTCGACCTCTACCAAACAGAGCTTGCACCCGTGGTACTCTGCGTGTGGCCCCGAGCTTTTAAAGGGTTGCCCCCCGAGGTAAATAACGCCGGAAGCCTTCAGCCCGGGCGCTGGGGGCAAATCGGGGTGGGCACATATCGCCGGGATATAGATGCCCGCGCCCTGCGCAGCCTGTAGGACTGTTTTCCCTCTTTCGACCTCGACTGCCTTATTATCGATAGTGAGCTGTATTCTGGACATTTCTGCCGCCTGCTATTCATTAAATTAGGTTGGAGCACCCGCCCCAACCATATTTGAATCCGAAGCTAATTGTGGGGTTATTATAAGGCAGATTCAGATTCGGGTCAATAATCGGGGCTATGTTGCGGGGGCTAGGAAGATATATTTTAGTGGTAGGGGCACGGCATGCCGTGCCCCTACGTTTATATCGCTGGTTTGTCTGGTTTAGAACAAGCCAGACACCTTGCCGGTCTTTACGTCCACGTCTATCCTTCTGAAGGCCGGGTCTGAGCTGGTTCCCGGCATCAGGCTGATGGTGCCGGCCATCGGGCAAAGGAACTTTGACCCGGAGTAGATAAGGACATCGCGGATGGGCAGCCTCCAGCCCTTGGGTACGCCCTTAATGGAGGGGTCATGGGTCAGGCTGAGATGAGTCTTCACCATCATGGTGGAATACTCGTCGTACTTAGCATCCTTTTCGAAGGCCTTTGCCTTCTCCTCAGCCTCGGGAGCCCAGTTCACGCCATCGGCTCCGTAGACCGTCTTAGCGATGGTATCTACGCGCTGCCTCAGCTTCATCTCATTGGGGTAAAGGAACTTGAAGTCGTTCTTCTCTTTGCAGGCCTCCATAACCGTATCGGCAAACTCCAGGGCACCGTCTCCGCCATCGGCCCAGTGGGAGGAGAAAGCGCAGCGAGCACCGGCTGCCTCGGCTGCCTTGCGCACCATGGCGACCTCGGCTTTGGTATCGGTGTGGAAGGAGTTGATGCACACTACCGGGTTGATGCCCGCTGTTTTGATGGTGTTGATATGATGTATCATGTTGGGCAGGCCCGTTTCCAGTGTCTTCAGGTCCTCTTTGGTGTAGGCATCTGGCAGGGGCAAACCTGCTACCACCTTGGGACCGCCGCCGTGCATCTTGAGGGCGCGGATGGTGGTGGTGAGCACGGAGACATTCGGCTTTAGTCCGCTGAGGCGGCACTTGACGTTCCAGAACTTCTCGAAGCCGATGTCTGCGGCGAATCCGCTTTCAGTGACAACGTAGTCGGCCATCTTCAGGGCGATGCGATCTTCGATGATGGAGTTTTGGCCTACCGCAATATTGGCGAAGGGGCCCGCATGTACAAATACCGGCTGATACTCCACAGTGGCGCACAAGGTGGGGTTGATGGCGTTGCGCATGAAAGCTGTCATGGCGCCGCCTACCTCAAGGTCTCCTGTGGTAACTGGCTTGCCCGCCTTATCGAATGCCAGGGTAATCTTGTCCATTCTCTGCCGCAAATCGGACAGGTCGTTGACGATAGCAAGCATGGCCATCAGCTCTGAGCTTACAGCGATGCCGAACTTGGACTGCATGGTATAGCCATCCATGCGGCCGCCGAGTCCGATAACGATGTTGCGCAGGCTCTGGGCGCAGAAGTCCATAATCCAGCCCATCTCGACTCTGGTGGGGTCGATGTCAAAGCGGCGCATCTTGGTGAGTCGCTGCAATTGCTCGTCATTGTAGTTG
>CAYHAX010000167.1:0-3835 GCA_964354695.1 uncultured Dehalococcoidia bacterium | reverse complement strand
GCTCAGGATCACCGTATATATCAGAAGGTGCTGGGGTGCAGCCCGCCTGGTCATGGGCACCGAGCGCATGGGAGTCGATGCCGTATACGCCTGGCCCACCGCCGACATCAGAGTCGAGGGATACGAGAAGGCAGCGGACGCGCTTTACAAAGCCGAGCTGGCCGCCTCGGAGCATCCCGAAGAGCTGCGGCGTCAGTTCATGCAGCAGGTACATGAGAAATACGCCACGGCATATCATCTGGCGGGCATTCAGGGTGCGGACGACATCATAGACCCCCGGAAGACACGGCCGATACTGATAAACACGCTGGAGAGGCTATCCCAGAAGCAGGAACACTGGCAGAAACTGGGTCCGGGTCCCGTGAGGCCCTGGCGCCAGCACTCTCTGATACCGCTATAAGCGAACTGAGTCCAGCGGATTTTGTGGGGGCGTCCGCCAGAGGCGGACGCCCCCACAGGTTTTTTCGGGCATAGTACGACCAGAGTTCGGGGTTCACCTTTTTCCAATATTCAGTTGTTTTTCAGGGTTTCGGGTTCAGCTTCAGCGGAACGTATTTTCAGACCTTATGGCAAAAAACGCCCCTACGTCCGGGCTGCAGAACCACGTTATTTACTTGTGAAGTGCCCCGACAGCCTGACTGAGCCCCTGAATTGTGGGATAATAATAGGACATTAGTTCTATGTCTGTCAAGGGGAAAGTGTCACACCGGGGGAAATTCGAAATCCTAATTTCTAAATCCTAAACAATTTGGAAGAGGTTAGAAAGGGCGCGGAGAACGGAATTGAAGAATGCAAATATGAAATTGAAAAGTGAAAAATGGGGGGCACGGGGAACCATAGAGGGCGCGGAGAAGAAGGAGAGCAGTCAGCAGTCAGTTGAGGCACGGGGGATGGAAATGTTGCGGGGAATTGAAGAGTGCAAATTGCAAATTAAGAAATGAAAAATTGGGGGCACGGGGGCTGGAATTGGAAAATGCAAAACGCAAAACGATGGATGCGTCCAAGGTTGCACTCTTCAAACGTTACATCTTTTTAACTTTTTGCCCTCTATTTTTATGACTTTTTCATGGAGAGACGGTTAATATCATGCTTGTAGCGAACCTTTCTCTTGACAAAAACGGGCAGAGGAGGATTTTTTCGATGGTAGAGAAGCAGACGCTGCCGGTAACGGGAGAAACCGCACCTGATTTCGTGCTTAAAGACCAGAACGGCAAAGACTTCAAGCTTTCGGAGTTGAGAGGAAAAAGAGTGCTGTTATCCTTTCATCCTCTGGCCTGGACGGAGGTTTGTGCCAAGCAGATGCAGTCGCTGGAGGCAAACAGGGACATTCTAGTATCTCTGAATACCGTCCCGGTAGGGCTCAGTGTGGACACGGTTCCATCGAAAGAAGCGTGGGCTGACAACCTTGGAATAAAGGTTGTGCCCTTGCTATCGGATTTCTGGCCTCATGGACAAGTTGCCAGCGCCTACGGCATTTTCAGAAGCAAGAATGGGTTCTCTGAGAGAGCCAATATTATAGTTGACGAGAATGGCAAAATCGTTTTCTTCAAAGTCTATGAGATACGGCAACTTCCGGATATCAATGAAGTCATTGAGTTCCTAAGAGGTCTTTGACCGCCTGCCAAAACCAAGAACTTTTGAGGTGGCTTTTGCGCTCATTTTGACCAAAGGGTCGTTTGTGCTTTACAATTGACACGTGTCATCGGGAATTCCGCCTCTGTTATCGGTTGTCCTTGGTAGCCTGGGCGCTCTAGGGTGCCTGATTGTGGTATTCTGGGCTCTGCGGCACAAGCGCCTCATCGAGGACCTCCCGACATCGAAGACACAGGGCGTATTCATCGGCTTAGCCGAACTTAAGGGCACAGCCGAGAGCGAAACGCCGCTGACCAGCTATTTGGCGGGTGCCCCCTGCGTACAATACACCTGGCAAGTTGATGAACACTGGTCAAGGACAGTAACAGAGACCTATACTGACTCCAAAGGGCACACCCAGACGCGCACGCGCACAGAGAGCGATTGGACGAAGGTCGCTGGCGGCAGTCAGTCTATTCCTTTCTATCTGAAGGATGATACTGGCGTCATTCAAGTCGCGCCTGACGGTGCCAAAATCCGCAGCACCAAAACGTACGACGAGACGGTTTCGCGGAACAGCAGTTTGTACTTCGGAAAAGGTCCGGAGCATGAGATAGCTAACTCTACCCATAAGCGGCGTTTCCACGAAACTGCACTATCACTTCATACCATGCTGTATGTGATGGGGCAGGCACGAGAGCGACAGGATGTCGTCGCGGCTGAAATTGCTCACGATAAAAATGCCCCTATGTTCCTAATTTCTACGCAGACCGAGAAGCAAGTCAGCGCTGGCTACGGTCGCTGGTTCTGGGCGTTAGTCGTGCTTGGGCTCGTTTTCGCCATCGGTGGTGCAGTAGGGAGGGACATGTTTGCCAACTCCAACAGAGGGTTAACCTGGCAGCCTTTTGTTCTAGCCTCCATCGCATTCCTGGCTGTGCTAGCAGTGGGTTGGGTCTGGACTGTGTACAACAGCCTTATCAATCTCCATCACCGGTTAGAGCAAGGTTGGTCACAGGTGGACGTCCAACTCAAGCGGCGGCATGATTGGATTCCCAGCCTGGCAACAGCCGTCGAAGGGTATCGCGACTATGAGAGCGAGACGCAGAAACTTATCACGGAACTGCGAGCGCAGGCGGAGGCAACGCCACCCGGCGTGTCTGGGCCCGACTTCAAAGGGATAACGCCCATGTTACGTGTAATTATCGAGCGCTATCCGCACTTGAAAGCAAATGAATCTTTCCTGCGACTTCAGCAAGCTCTGGTGGATGCAGAACAGCGCATCGCTCTGGCGCGCGATTATTTTAATGATATTGCCACGTTCTACAACACCCGGCTCGCAATAGTTCCAGACAGGTTCGTGGCAGACCTGGCAAGACTCCATCCAGCGACTTTAATGAGTGCCGCAGATTTTGAACGGGCCCCTATTCAGGTCAAACTGGCTTCCTGAATAATCGGGTCTTAAGTGGAGCTGAGGGGACACGATCCACTGACTTCATTCATACAAAGACGGGGCAAATTCCGATTACTCGAGTACGTGCCGGTGTTAGGCGATGATGGGCAACTCTACTACGAAGGTGGCGCCCCTGGCGGGCCTGTTCATCGCGTAGATGCAGCCACCGTGGCCTTCAATGATAGTGCAGCATATGTTCAGGCCTAACCCTAGGCCGGACTCCTTGGTGGAAAAGAAGGGGTCGAATATGTTTTTGAGGTCCTTTGGGTTAATGCCTGGCCCGTCGTCATCAAAAGTTATTCGGATTATCTCGCCCACAACTTGGCTCTTGATGTAGAGCTTACCTCTGCCGTGAGCTTCTGTCATGGCCTGCTCGGCATTGGTGATAATGTTCACGAAGAAGCTGTAGGGTGGGTGGAGCGCAGCGAAACCCACCCTTTTTTCATTTGTTTGGGGGTGGTTCGCGAACTGCCCCCAGGTTTTTGGGGCACAAAATCTTGTGCCCCTACGCAGGGGTGCCTGGATTCCGGCTCAAGGCAGGAATGACATGTAAAAAGGGCGCAAGGCCTTGCGCCCCTACGGGGGACGCTCTTCGACGGGCTCAGGGCGAAGGGGCTGAATTCCTTTTCATTCTACCTTGAACTCCCAGCGGCAAGCGATGTCGTCCTCCCCTTTTCGAGGTGGCAACTTTAAGGCAGTGGCTTTCATGTTCGGATTGAAATACGAGGCAATCCGCTGGAACATCGGCCGCTCTACTTCCTCACATGTGAATTTCTGCAGCGCGTGGTCTTTTGTCCTCTCCCACCATACGAC
>CAYHAX010000166.1:0-5843 GCA_964354695.1 uncultured Dehalococcoidia bacterium | reverse complement strand
TTGCTCAGCTCCAGATGTAATCCTTCTTGCGTAGTCCTCACCCTTTTGCCTGGCTTCATCTATAATCCGCTTCGCCGTCTCCTCAGCGTCAATACGCATCCTCGCTTCTGTAACCCCAGCTTCCTCTATTATCTGGCTCGCCTTTTTGTGCGCCTCCGCTACTATCCCGGATGCCTCCGATTTCGCTGCATTGCTCGCATCCCCAACAACCTGTTTCGCCTTCTGCTCTGCCTCAGCTATGATTTTGCTGGCTTCAACCCCCGCTTGAGCCTTTACCTCTCCCGTGATAGATTGTGCAGCCTTCCGACCCTCCTCCACAATCGCTTTCGCTTCGTCCTCAGCCCTCTTTCTCGCTTCCTCCACTATCTGAACGGCTTGATGCTCCGCTTCAGCTATGATCTCTGCCATAATCCTGCTGGCGCTATCCTCTCCCTGCTCTCGAGCTTCAGCGATGATTCTGTCTGCCTCTATCTCCGCTCCAGCTTTCGCCTCTTCAATATTAGCTTGTGCAGCCTTCCCACCCTCCTCCACAATCGCGTTCGCTTCGCCCTCAGCCCTCTTTCTCGCTTCCTCTACTATCTGGCTGGCTCGGTGCTCGGCTTCAGCTATAATCCTTCCCCCTTTGTCCTCGCCCTTTTGTTCGGTCTCCTCCATTATCTGCCTTGCTATCTCCTCAGCATCGGCAAGTATCTTCGATTTGATATGTCTAGCCCCTTCTATAATCTGATTGAATTCCTCTATTGCATCAGACGCCTCATCAACGGAATCGCTCTGAAAGCGGTTGATGCCTGCGCCGGGTTTTATGGAAACCAGACCGCCACGAACCGCCAGAAGCACTGCGTGCGCCCTGTCGTTGGCGTTCAGCTTACGAAGGATACTGCTTACATACCTCTTAACAGCCGAATCGCTTATTCCCAGGAGCTCCCCGATTTCCTTGTTTGCCTTACCCTTTGCCACAAGAGTCAGGATTTCAAACTCCCTAGGGTTAAGAGGCGTGGGCATGTTATCCTCTCTCCTGACACTGCATACAATCTCCTCAAATTGCTTCAGCACCTTCAAGGCGACCTGGGGTCTGCTGCTCACGCTGTCATTTATGGGATATTCACCTCTGGAGGCTCGTTCTATCGTACCGATAAGCTCCTCAGGCGAACAATCTCTAGTCATCAGGTAAGCAGCGGCACCGTTTTTGATAGCCTCAAACAGCTCGTCATCATCCTCCGCCGGGCTGCTGCTCAGCATCACCACCTTCGTTTGAGGCGCGCCGAGAGCGATTTTTCTGCAGAGCACCAGTCCATCCCGTTCGGGGAAGCCGGTATCCAGCAGCACGACATCGGGCGAGACAGCATCGATTCGAGCAATCACATCATTTCCATCTACACCGGGGTCGCATTCAATGATTTCAATTATTTCGGAGCTACCCTGCGCTACAGCCCGCCTGAGTTCTGCCCTCAAGAATGTCTGCCTGTCGGCTATCATAGCAACAATCTTACCCATAGTACCCTCCAAATTTTAGTGCTCTCCAGGAGTCACCCATCTTCCTCTAGAGTATGACCCTGTTTTATACTCCTCTTCACACTTTAAAAGCTTGGTCTCAAAGGATCGGCTCGGGATATGCCGTGTAACCGAGTATTATTAGATCCCACCAAGCCTGATAGCCAAAGCCCTCATATCACAATGTGCGAAAGGGCCCAGTTGAAGCTGAAGCCCTGTCTTCCGAGCTCGCCAACGGCGTTGCCGAGAAGAGTTTGTTCCCTCCCGCTCTTTTGGCAACACCTAGAGCTCTATCCACTGCCTTGACAATATCTGCCGCATCGCTAGCGTGGATTGGATATGACGCTATGCCCATGCTAATACTCACTATCCTTTCCATGCCATCTATCACTGGTCTATACTTCTTAACCCCCGAACTGATCCTCCTCCCGATTTTCAAGGCATCCTCACTGCTTGCTTCGGGAATGAGCAGCATGAACTCATCCCCTCCCCACCGAGCAGCGATGTCATAACCACGTATTTGCAATCTGATAATCTTCGCTAATTCCTTAAGAATGGCATCGCCCACCTGACGACCAAGACCGTCATTTATCGCCTTGAGCCCATCCACATCAATCTTTATTAGCGAGAGAGCTTTCTGCCCACTTCTAGTGGCATGAGCGAACTTCCGGTCTATTTCCGCTATCAGATACTGGCGACTGTAAAGACCGGTTAAATTGTCAACATGCGCATTTTCCTTTATGCCCGCAGCTAGCTGCGCGTTCTCGACTGCCATAGCCATTTGATTGGCAATGATACCAAACAGCCTCATGTCTTGTTCAAGAAACTCGCGAGTCTCATGGCTAGCAGCATATAGCAACCCCATAACCTCCGTTTTTGCCATTATTGGTATTGCAGCAAGCGAACGAAAGCCTTCATTATTGGCAATTATACCCACAAGCCCTGCTTCGAGTGTGACATCTCTCACTAATAGAGGTTTCCCTGATAGTGCCGCGTGCCACGAAAAACCGTCGGCTTCTCTCATTGACTCTACCCAACCTGCAAATTCCGTTGAGGCCCCTCTATGAACTCTAAGTGTCAGCTCTTTGGTTTTCTGATCCAAGAGTAATATTCCAGCCACCTTTATTTCCATTGCATGCATCATCTTGACAAGAGCGCTTTCCAATAGCTCAGGCAAATCTGAAGATTGAGTCAGGATGAGACTGATGTCGAATAGAGCCTCGACTCGCTTAGCATGTTCCAGTGGTGCGATTTCTGCCCCCCTCGCTGAAGCATCCTTGTTATCTGTCTCTTTTTCACGCGTTGGATTAATCCTGTCGGCCTGTTCCTCACCACTCATTAGGGCCTCCTTCACGAATTTTGTTCCTTAATCGAAACTTTCTAACTTTGAAGAAAGTCCCTTTCCTCTCTCTACAAGCGGGAAAAGCAAGACGCTTTTCGGCCTCATCGAGTCCGCTCCTAAATATCCTGAATCCCCAACCGCACATGTGGGTTTCCCTATCCATTTGGTGACATTAAAGTAAACGTTACTGCATATTACTTGACCACTTTCAATCTTAGAGTCAATTGTGTCGTCTGAGAATAGCGAGTTTGTACCATATTTGTGTAGTTATTTAGTAATATCTACGTAGCGATATGATGTAGTACTTTTGTCATTGTCGTACCCGTAGCAAATCCTCACTTACCCCTGTTGTTTTTTTTCGGAGGTCGAGTTTTGCTGGGCGATAAACCGATTAAATAGCTCGGTGCTCCAGGCACTTTGGGCGGGTTTAGAACCCGCCCCTACTGTGCGTGCAGAATGCAATTACAAGATTGGAATTGAGTGTGAGGTTGCGGAAACTTCCGGTAGGGTGGGTGAATTGAAATGGTGGGTTTCGTCCTTCTCAGGAAGGACTCCACCCACCCTACACATGCTACAAGACCTCCTTTAACAGCCACTCAGTGGTAGGAACCGAGTTCCGCTTGATTAACATACATAACTCGGGTAACATGGAGACGATCTGTCCAATGGTGTCGAAGCTGGTATTGTGCGTCAGTAGTTATCCTTTCATGCAAAACGGCAACGGAGTCTTCCATCGAAAAACGGGAAGGTCAAGTTGGTGATGGAAAACAACAAGCATGGCGTGGCCATCACCGATGACTATCCACCCCCGCGGCACATGCTCCGAGACCTTCTGATCTCGGTTGAACTTCAAGAGAAGACACGCTGTGTCGCACGAGCACCAATCGTGCCCGAAATCTGCACTGATAGAGGTGGTGTGCATGTTGGTGTTATAGCTACACTCGTGGATGTTCTCGGCGCATCCGTGGCAATTAGGGCAGTCTATCCTGACTGGATCGCTACCTCTGGTATCTCCATATACACAACCAGACCAGCCACGTTAGGCACCATCACCGCATCCGGTACGCTCATTAGAGCAGGACAGAGCATAATCGTCATCGACATAGATATCAGTGCAGAACCAAGTGGTCACGGCAAGCCCGCTGCATCAATCGGCTCCGCAGTGATGACATTCTCAAGGCTACCTCGAAGAAAGGACACCATAGAGGTCGAGTTTGACTCGGTCAGTGCTACCACGTTCGCCGTTGAGGGATCAGGGCTCTTGCGGAGCTATCTGGATGAAGTTGGGTTCAAGATTCTTGACGATGGGGCAGGAGTTATCGAAATCAACATGAGTAATTACGTGCGCAACAGTTTCAACGCAATCCAGGGTGGTATTATTGCCCTTCTTGCTGACGTAGCGGGACAGTGCGCAGCTCGTGCAGCTACAGGTCGACACCTGATAACGAAGGACATGACCATACACTACCTATCTCAAGGAAAAGTCGGCCCTTTCCGAACTATGGCTAACGTGATTCGCACAACTAATGATACAGCCTTGACGCGCGTCGAAGTAGTAGATAAAGGGGCCAATGACCGGCTTTTGATGGTGGGCATGAACACTGCGACTGTGAATGGCGGTAAATGACGCTGTTCGGTTAAGAGGCATGTATCTTCTAATCAAGGGGCTTCACGTCGCGCATGGCAGCCACCATGTTGAACTAGAGCTTGGATTGTTCAGGGGCGACATTCAGCCAAATTCCGAACCTGCATCGGTCTTACCTGGGGACTAAGCGGGTTCCCCCGTTTCTCTTATTCGAAATGCCATCACCACAGCTATCACCAGTAATACCGCTATGAACACAAGCGGTAAAATATACTCACCTCTTACGCTGCGCAAAATCTCCATTAACGGCACAATAGCTACAGCCGCCCCGTTTCCCAGAAGCTGTAGGTATGCTACGGAGATTCCAGCGTATTTTTCACCTGTAATCTCGATAGACATGGTAAGCATAATCGGGAGAGCCGATAATAGAAAGAAGCCCAGTACTATGCCGTTGACCATATTACCTACAAAGCCGCTTTCAAACATGAGGACGGTGATGCATATGGCTCCGACCAGAGATGCCAGAATCAGAAAAGGCTTTCTTTTTTTGATTCTATCCGAGACTATGGGGATGGCAACGCAGCCGAGCATGCCGCTAAAGACCAGCACCGAAGATATAGTGCCGGCGTCGACCATCGAAATGTGATGCATTTCATTCAATATTTTCTCCAGCCAGGTGGCCAGTCCATTGAAAACCCCGATACCGATCAAAGCTACAAATCCCAGGATGACAAAGTCCCTGATTCTTAAAATCCTTTTTAGCCCTTCCCGGATTGAAATCTTTTCCTCCTCTTTCGCTTCTCTGGCAGGCGTGGGAGGTTTAGACCTGACCAATAAAAAGAACAACAGTGTTCCCGCGATTCCTATGATGCCATAAATTAATAGCATTGACTTAAGCCCGAGGGAGTCCACCAAAGAAGGAGTCACGCCCAGGCTGATGACCATGCCGATGAACAGTGCCAGGGAGCCAAGTCCCACCGCAGTGGCCTCTTCTTTCTGGGGAAACCAGGTTACCACAAGTTTGGTGATTCCATTCAATACGAAAGGCTGTCCTATGGAGATTCCTATTTGCGAAATCAGAAGCAGGGGATATGAGTAAGGATCGATTATGCGGATCATACTGAAGACGCCGGTAAAAATTGCACCTATGCCTATACTGTATTTGAACCCCTTTTTATCGATAATCATGCCCGCAGGCAGGGAAAGCAGAACGTATGTCAGAGGGAAGACCAGTGCCAGTAAGCCGGTGCTGAATGCAGAAATGTGTAAGTTTTCTTCGACATAGGTATCTATGGCTGAAAAGTTTAACCAGTACAACTGGGTGAGAGCGGCTACATACATGTATGCAGCCAGAATAACCCATCTATATTTGTAAGCTTTGTAGCTCTCCACTTTTCTACCCTGTTTTCAACCCGACCCCAATAA
>CAYHAX010000165.1:0-3219 GCA_964354695.1 uncultured Dehalococcoidia bacterium | reverse complement strand
CAGGCTGACTCGAAAAGGCAGGCTGCTGGGCAACGAGGTATTCTGGCGGTTTTTACCGGAATAGCCCAAATTTTTAGAGAGAACATGACGCAGGCGATTGACAAAACTACAGTCAGAAACTTCTGCATCATCGCGCACATATACCTCGGCAAGTCCACGCTCGCCGACCGCCTCATCGAGCTTACCGGCGCCATGCGCAAGGAGGAGCTCCGCGAGCAGGTGATGGACAGCATGGAGCTGGAGCGAGAACGCGGCATAACCATCAAGGCCAAGGCTATCAGACTCGATTATAAAGCCGACGACGGCAAGACCTACCGCCTGAACCTGATAGACACGCCCGGCCACGTGGACTTCTCCTATGAGGTCTCGCGCACCCTTGCCGCCTGCGAAGGCGCAGTGCTGGTCATAGATGCCTCACAGGGCATCCAGGCGCAGACGCTGGCTAACGTCTACCTGGCTATGGAGCACAACTTGGAAATCATCCCCGTCCTAAACAAGATTGACTTGCCCGGCGCCGAAATCGAGCGCGTCCTGGATGAGATTGAAAGCGTGCTCGGCTACGGGACGGAAAACATGCTCCTCATCAGCGCCAAGACGGGACAGGGCGTACCCCATTTGCTGGAAAGGATAGTGCAGCGCATCCCGCCACCCGGAGGCAACGCCGATTCGCCGCTGCGGGCGCTCATCTTCGACTCGCACTATGATTCCTACAAAGGGGTGATTGCCTATCTCCGCGTGACGGACGGCCGAATATCGAAAGGAGATAACCTCCGTTTGATGGGTCAGGGCACGGAGATGGAGGTGTTGGAGGTGGGCTACTTCGCACCGGAGCCATGTCCGGTACAGACGCTGTCGGCGGGCGACGTCGGCTACATCGCCACCGGGCTGAAGAACGTGGCTGAGTGCCGCGTGGGCGATACCGTGACCTCTGAATCGAACGGAGCCGCAGAGACGCTGCTGGGATACCGCCCCGCGAAGCCGATGGTGTTCGCCGGCATCTACCCCACGGAGGCAGACGACTATCAGGAGCTCCGCGCCGCCATCGACAAGCTCAGCCTCAACGACGCCTCGCTATCGTATGAACCGGAGTCCAGTCCGCTTCTGGGGTACGGTTTCCGCTGTGGATTTTTGGGCCTGCTGCACATGGATATTGTTCGAGAGCGCCTGGAACGGGAGTTCGCCCTGGCACTGCTGGTCACGGCTCCGGGCGTCAGCTTCACCGTCACCAAAACCAACGGGCAGACGGTTACGGTGGTCAATCCCACCGACCTGCCCCAGCCGCACGAGATAGAGAGGATACAGGAGCCCTGGGTCAGCATCTCGGTGATAACCCCGTCGAAGTTCATCGGACCTCTGATGGAGCTTGTCATGGGATGCGGCGGCATGCACAAACGCACGGAGTACCTGGGTCATTCCAAAATGCCGGGGGAGCTGGGGCAGAGAGTACAGCTTGAGTTCGACATGCCCCTGCGCTCGATGCTGACCACATTCTATGACCAGTTGAAGAGCCGAAGCCAGGGCTATGCCTCGCTGGACTATGAGTTCGTGGGATACCGCGAGGCGAAGCTGATCAAGCTCGACGTGCTGGTGAACGGTGTGCTGGCAGACGCCTTCAGCCGCATCGTCCCCCCGGAGAAAGCCCACGATATCGGCGAAGCCATAATCTCCAAGCTGAAAGAGGAGATTCCCCGCCAACTGTTCCAGGTTCCGCTTCAGGCAGCGGTAGGGAGCCGTATCGTAGCCCGAGCCAACATCCCAGCCAAGCGCAAAGACGTGCTGGCGAAGTGCTACGGCGGCGATGTAACGCGCAAGCGCAAGCTACTGGAGAAGCAGAAGGAAGGCAAGAGGAAGCTGAAACAGATAGGCAACGTCGAGGTACCCAAAGAAGCGTTCACGAGCGTGCTGAAGCTGAATTGGTGAAATGGCGAGGGCGAACACATTGGTTCGCCCCTACGTGGGGCCGTTCATGGTTCGACAAGCTCACCATGAACGGTATCTCGAAAATTCGCTACTGTTGAATTCTTCCCATTATCTCTTCCAGCTTCTGCGGGTCGAGTCCGCGCACTGCAGCGCGCTCCATCATCCACTGGCTCAGTGATTGTGGCGGCGTCTTGACCTGCTCGGCTGGTCGGGGCACCAGGCTGAGCGCATCGTCAGGGCAGGATGAGACGCAGATGCCGCAGCCAAAGCAGCGACTGAGGTCAACTTTGCACACGCCATCAGCCATAGACAGCGCCTTGAACTGACACCGTTCCAGACATAGCTCACAGCCCGCGCATGAGTCCTCGTTCACCTTAATCTGCAGCGACGATGGAGCCACCGCGCTCAACATGCCGAACTCCGTCGCACCGCGCAGGATGGCGCAGCTACAAGCACAGCAGTTGCAAATATAATCTATATACCCCTGATGATTGCCAGTGGTATGAACCAAGCCAGCCTCCTCGGCACGGCGTAGCACATCCAGCGCTCCTTCCTTCGTCAGAGCCTTGATGACTTCTGCCTTATCATATGCGTTCGGCTTCTTACTGAAGACAAGACAGATGTTAACCGGATGTTCGCATCCTTTCCCAAGCAGTTTCTGCTGGACGCGGCAGATGCAGTTCATAACACCCCATGACTGGGCTTGACTGAGTATCTCCGAGGCATGTTCATAGGGCAGGACCTCCACTCCTACTTGAACAACCTTCTCAACCGGTATAACGCGGTGTATAGCGGGCTGCGCAGTCATCACTCTGTGGTAGGCTTCCTTGTAGTAGTCCTCGAACAGACGCGCCATCTCCTCGTCCATGCGACCTATTTGCATCTCGTAAATTCCCACGACGAAGGGCATCAAGCCGAAGACCGGACCCTTCTCCCCGCGTTTCATGCGTATCAGCCCCTTGCTGAACATATTCCTGAGATTAGCCTCCAGAGCTTGCGGGGCATCGCCGGTGCGCTTCGCAATCTGCTCTGCATACTGCGGCACCAGCTTCAAATGGAGCGCCAGAGCAGCCTCTTCAGGTGTGAACAGCTTTGCCAGCAGCCTTAGCTCCACGCCGCTCTCAGTGGAGGGGAAGCCATTGGGGATAGTATCCAGCCTTTGTGCCAGTTTCCTGTAGACAGGGTCTAGTTGTTTTACCTCGCTCATCTCACCGCTCCTGAACCTCGATTATAGAGAGCCTGCCTGTGAGCACCTCTACAGTTACATCTTCTCAGAATCATGCCTGTTCTGTCAAACAA
>CAYHAX010000164.1:0-13042 GCA_964354695.1 uncultured Dehalococcoidia bacterium | reverse complement strand
AAGACTGGCTCTTCGGGGATATGTCCCAACTTAAAAACCTCCGAGTGCTAAAGCCAGATTATAAGTTAGATATGCCCTTAGAACAATCCCCTTTCAGACCATTTTTAAACACTACCCCAAATTTGTTTCACCCTATCTCCTTGTGGTAAACTAAAGCAACGTAAGGAGAGCACAAATTGAGAATACTTGTCACCAACGACGATGGTATCGCAGCCCCGGGGCTATGGGCACTGGTTCGAGAGCTTAGAAGGGTAGCTGAGGTGATTGTGGTCGCCCCAGACCGCGACCAGAGCGGCGTCGGCACAGCGGTCACCCTCCACCACCCCGTGAGGATTAGCCCGGTTCCCCCAGAGGTGACGAGGGTTAAGACATACTCTGTAGAGGGCACCCCTGCCGACACCGTCATACTCGCCCTGAAGACGCTGCTCAAAGACGGCGTGGACATGGTATTCTCCGGCATCAACGCAGGTTCGAACCTGGGCAACGATGTGCTCATCTCTGGCACAGTCAGTGCTGCTCTCCAAGGCTACTTTTACGGGCTGCCCTCGGTAGCCATCTCAGTATCAGCTATCAAAAAGGTGCGCTTCGATATAGCCGCTAAATTTGCCGCCCTGCTCGTTCAGCAGGTCGAATCCAGCAAAATGCCTCCCAGGTTCCTGCTCAATATCAATCTGCCCAATTTGCCCCTGGACCAGATTGCAGGCATCGAAGTTACTCGACTTGGCGAGCGCAGCTACATGGACAACATAAAAGTAGGTCACGACGGCAAGCGGAAATACTACTGGATTGTGCGTGGCAAACCGGACTGGAAAGAAGTCGAGGGCACAGATATCTGGGCACTGGGGCAGAAGAAGATTTCCGTATCGCCTCTTCACAGCGACCTGAGCAGCGAGGTGCAGCGCAAATCCCTGGGGAAACCATGCGCCTCTTTATTCCAGAACCTGCAGGTTAGCTACACTGCGGGGAGAACCAGAACGAGGTAAGATTCACGCAGAAGGGCTGAGCTTCGCTCAGGCGAAGCTCAGCCCTTTACGACCTACCTTATTAGCCCAGAGGGCGCAACTTGCTTCGAGCCGCCGCTATCTGATTATCCAGGATAGCCCCTTGTGCCGCTGCCAGCTTGGCTATCGGTATCCTGAACGGGCTGCAGCTTACAGAATCGACTCCAGCAGTGTGGAAGAACTTGATAGAGCGCGGTTCGCCGCCATGCTCTCCGCAGACCCCGATCTCCAGGTCCTTCTTTTCCCTCCTTGCCCAAGTTATAGCGGTCTCCATCAGCCGCCCCACACCCTTCACATCCAGAACCATGAAGGGATTGTCCTGGAGAATGCCAGCATCTATGTACGTTGACAGGAACTTCTTCTCCACATCCTCCCTGCTGAAGGAGTACACAGCCTGGGTCAGGTCGTTGGTGCCGAAGGAGAAGAAATCAGCTACCTGAGCCAGCCTTCCTGCCCTCATGCAGGCGCGCACAGTCTCCATCATCACCCCGAGCTTAAGCCCCCTATCATTAACCATCTTCTTCACCCACAGAAGCTCCTGGAGGGTGATTACCTGAGGCACCATAATAGAGACATTAGCGCTGACCTCGGCACGGGCATCGGCGATAGCGTCTATCTGCATCTGATAAACCTCAGGAGAGGTGACAGCCAGCCTGACGCCCCTGTGCCCCAGCATGGGATTCGTTTCTTTCAGTTCACGTATCCTCTGCTTGAGCGCAGAGTCCGTTGACTCCTCTTCAGAAGGCAGAAACTCATGGAGAGGCAGGTCCAGAAGCCGTATTATTATCGGCATTCCCTTAAGCTCTTTGAAGATAGCGACGAAATCCTCTTTTTGCAGCTTGCGCAAAAGACGAAGCGCCTGCTCTCTCTGCTCCTTAGTTTCCGCCAGTATGAAAGCCCTGATTGCCGCAAGTCTCTCAGCACCGGTGAATTGACGCTCAGTGCGGCAGAGCCCGATGCCTTCCGCCCCGAACTTCCTGGCCAGCGCTATAGCATCCGCAGTATCGGCGTTAGCTTTCACCTTCAATTTCCTGAAGGTGTCAGCCCAGGAGAGCAACTCGGCGAGGTCAGGGCTGCCCTCCGCCTCTATCAACGGCAGAGCGCCGACATATACATTACCCGAGTTGCCGTCTATGGTGATTGTATCGCCCTTCTTAACCACATGAGAGTTAACCACAAACTTCTCTGCGTGAGGGTCTATCTTGATTTCCTCGGCACCGCAGATACATGGTTTGCCCATAGCCCTGGTGACTATAGCAGCATGGGAAGTGAGACCGCCGCGTGAGGTGAGCACACCCAAGGCAGCCGATACACCCAGGATATCATCAGGGTTTGTCTCCGGTCTTACCAGAATAACTCGCTCGTTCCTCTTCATAGCCGCCACAGCATCCTGAGGATGGAACACCACCGTCCCCGTGATTGCACCGGGCGCAGCGGCCAGCCCGTGGGCTATAGGCTTGTATTTCTCTGCATGCTCGATTCGCCTGTGCAAGAACGACCTCACATCCTCGGCGGACACGCGCAGGATAGCCTCCTCACGGGAGATAAATCCTTCCTTCGCCATATCAACAGCGATTTCCACAGATGCCTGACCACTTCGTTTGCCCGACCTGGTCTGAAGTATATAAAGCTTGCCCGACTCAATAGTGAACTCCACATCCTGCATATCGCGGAAGTGGTTCTCCAGGATGCTGGTAACCTCCTCCAGTTGAACGTAAATATCGGGCATCTGCGCCTTGAGCGCGCTGATAGGCTGAGGAGTCCTGCGTCCAGACACAAGGTCTTCGCCCTTAGCGCCACTGATATATTCGCCAAAAAGCACCTTTTCACCGGTGCTGGGATTTCTGGTAAACATCACACCGGTGCCAGACCTTTCGTCCAGGTCGCCGAAAACCATTGACTGGATTATGACAGCCGTGCCCATATCCGCGGATATCTGGTTGAGACGACGATACCCCATAGCTCTGGGATTATTCCAGGAATCGAAGACCTTTTTAACAGCAGATATCAAATCATCCCTCTTCGTAACATCGAGCACTGTATCCATCATCCCCGGCATTGATGCCGCCGCTGAAGAACGGACAGACACAGAAAGACCATCGCCCAGTTTCTTACCCGTTCGATGCTCCAGTATATCCAGAGCTTGATTGATTTCGTCGACAGGCACCATTCCGCTACGCTTATACTCATTGAAGGCATCAACAGATATCACGAAGCCAGGGGGCACCGGCAGCCTGAGCTTGGTCATAGCCACAAGGTTGGCGCCTTTGTTGCCCAGTAGACTCTTATCGTCCCAGGCACCTGTAAAATGATATATTGTAGACACGTTACCTCCTCCCCTGATTTTCCCCATTTATGTTAGTCCAGAGCGCCCGCTCCAGCACAAAAGCTAACGGCGTGAAGCACGCTGCCGCTTCACCACTCCAGCCGCTGGCATATACAACCTGTCAGTATATTCCTTCACCATCCGCCTGGCGCAGAAAGCAGGACCCACAGTGCGAATCGCCTCTTTAACAACACGAACCCACCCATGCGGCACGTTGTTGCGGTCTCTATCATAATAG
This sequence comes from uncultured Dehalococcoidia bacterium, assembly GCA_964354695.1. Classification (GTDB taxonomy): domain Bacteria; phylum Chloroflexota; class Dehalococcoidia; order SZUA-161; family SZUA-161; genus CAYHAX01. Next base: position 9,477 of record CAYHAX010000164.1, on the reverse strand, counting down.
AGCGGAACAAGCTTCTCCTCTAGAAGGCGATATATTGCCTCCCCGTCCATCCTGTCCTCATCCTCCGGATTATATGCGACAGGACCATCGCCAACCGCCCAGCCATTGGAGCCGTTGTAACCCTCATGCCACCAACCATCGCGGACGCTCAACTGTGGAACACCGTTCAGCGAGGCTTTCATGCCGCTGGTACCACTCGCCTCATTGAGACGGCGAGGAACGTTAAGCCATACATCCACCCCCTGCACCAGATAGCGTGCCATGTGCATATCATAGTCTTCCACAAACGATATTCGTCCCTGGAAATCGCGGTCTGTAGCCAGACGGTACACATGCTGCAACAGGCACTTCGAAGGAAAATCGGCAGGATGCGACTTGCCAGCGAAGACTATCTGAATCGGGTTCCAGCGGTCTTTCACAATCCGCTTCAGACGTTCGACATCCCGGAAAATCAAAGCCGGACGTTTATATTCAGCAAAGCGCCTGACGAAACCGACAGTCAGCACCTCCGGATGAAGCAAGGCGCCCATCGCCAGCACCTGCTGCGGTTGCACCTCAGATTCGCTCCACCTCTGCTGCGCCCACCCCAGCAAAGCCCCCTTAAGCTTGCGCTTCAGAAGCTGACGGGTTGCCCACATCTCCTCATCCGGGATATCCAGCACACGGTCCCAAACCTTCGGGTCATCCTGCTTCTCAAGCCAATCCGCTCCCAGATATTTATCGTAGAGGCGCTTCATTTCCATAGCTATCCACGTTGGCACATGAACCCCATTGGTTATATGCGTAATGGGTACCTCGTCTTCTTTGCATTCTGGCCAGAGCATGTGCCACATCTTCCGCGACGCCTTGCCATGAAGCTGGCTCACTGCGTTGCACTTCTCGCCCAGCGTCAGGGCGAGCACCGTCATGTTGAAAACATCGCCACCACCATTATGCTGTCCCAGCTCCAGGAAAGCCTCGCGATTCATTTTCAGAGAGCCCCAGTAGTTATGAAAGTACTTGTCAATGAGCTGCACAGAGAATACATCGTGACCTGCCAGGACAGGAGTATGAGTGGTGAAAACAGTGGTTGCCCTCACCCTCTCGACTGCTTCATCGTAAGTTGCACCCTCTTCTATCTCTTCTCTCACACGTTCCAGCATCATGAAGGCAGCGTGTCCCTCGTTAGCATGCCATACAGGAGGCTTAACGCCCAGAGAACGGAGAACACGCACACCACCGATACCCAGCACTATCTCCTGCTGGATGCGCAACTCCCTGTCAGCTATGTAAAGACGCGCAGATAGCTGTCGGTCCTGAGGCGAATTCTCCTCTACATTAGTATCCAGCAGATATATGGTCGTGCGACCGGCCTGTATCTGCCAGGCTCCGATGTGCACCGTCCTGTTCTCCAACTGAACTTCCGCCAGCGTCCTGTTCCATCGTGTGGAAAATACCGGCGTGATTGGCGTCTCGCTGAAATCTAACTGTTTATAAATCTCCTCCTGCCACCCATCAGCAGTGATGCGCTGATGGAAATACCCCTGAGGATACATAAACCCCACACCAACCATGGGCAACCCCAGGTCGCTTGCCTCCTTGCAGATATCACCTGCAAGTATTCCCAGACCGCCCGCATATATGGGAACAGAGTTGTGGATAGCGAATTCCATCGAAAAGTAAGCTATCGGTCCCGACAGCTTATCAGAATATTTCGAGCCGAACCACGTGTCCTGCGCAGACATCCCTGAGTCAAAGGCTTCCATCACAGAATCATACAAGGAAAGGAAGACGGGGTCAGCAGCAGCAGCCTTCAGCTTGTCCGGGTTGATATCGCGCAATTGCTTGACCGGATTATGCCCGCTTATCACCCACAGCGGATAGTCCAGCGCCCGGAACAGCTCACGCCCCCTGGAATGCCAGCTCCACCACAGATTAAGAGCAAGCTCTTCCAATCTATCTATTCGTTTTGGCAACCTCGTCCTTGTAGCCTTCTTCAGCATGTATTCTTCTCCAATCTCAGACTATACGCCTGGGCTCGCTTCCTTCTATTGACTATTTGACTATATACTTCTCAACCAGGTCCTTCGTCCCGATTACCTTCAGTTTCTGGAATATCAAAGAGAACCGAGCCTCCAACTCCACTCTCAACCCTGCGAGATTACTCTCAGGGAGAGCCCATATCTCCTTCTTGAAATCACCGAAAGCTTTCTTCCGCGTCTTATACAGGAACTGCTCATCGGTTTCCCCTTGCTTTCGCTCATTGCTGTATTTCTCGATGAGATTTTTGTTTATCCTGCTCAGCAGCTCTTTGGGGAAATGCTTGCTTTCGTAGATAATGTTCTGAAATCCCGTAGCCAGATGCACCTCTGCTGTGCCCACCTGCGGAAAATGACCAAACGCCTCATCCGGGAGAGTGGAGGCTCCATGCTGCACAGCGCCGGACATCCCAAACTCCTCTCGCGCCATCTTGGTGAGCTCTTGCAGGGTTTTGAAATCTATTTCAACATTTGCAATCGAACCATCGGGCAGAACAACGCCCCCGTGAGTCGTACCGGTTTGCACGCTTATCTTCGAAATACCTTTTATGCCTGTACCCAGCATCCTCCGATAGCCGGACATAAAAGCCTTCAAATCTTCCACTGTGCTGTTTCTCTTACCTACCTCACCTATCTCCCCACCAACTGAAATGGTCACACCTTTGGGCTCAATGCTTCGCATAAACTTGGTCATCTCAGCAGTAACAAGACAATTCTTCTCCTGCTGCTCCTCCAGAGTCTTCTTGCTTAAATCTACAATGGTTGAAGCATCTATATCTATGTTGAAGAACCCCGCAGCAACCGACTCCTTGATAAGCGCCTTAATTGCATTCAATTCCTTTTCAGGTTCAGCGCTATATTTGCCCTGGTTGACCTGATAGTGGTCGCCCTGAATAAAAACAGGACCCTCGAATCCCTCCCTGATTGCAGCAGCCAGCACACAGGCTGCATACTCGCCGGGCTTCTGCTCCGTATATCCCATCTCCGAGCGAGCTATCTCGAAGATAAAAGCGCCTACTTTCCCCTTCAAAGCAGCCTTTAAAACCGCTCTGGCTACATCGTAGGTTATGCCGCGAATGTTAATAGCAGGGACAGTTACGCCGCTGTACAGACCCCTTCCTGCCGCTTCGTACAATCCTTGAATGCTGGCGGGGAAAATACCACATCCCGAAGCTAATTCCCTCACGGACTGCTGAGCCTTCTCCTTGGCTTGGGCATCAGCACCAAGGGCAGCATCCCTTACCAGGGCGTCGATTTTATCAGGTGCCACAATCTCTTTAGGCACATTCCTCCTTTATGCTACCTCAGAATAGTGCGGCGTCCGTTGTACCTGTCAGTATCGTACATGGTATTAACGTCCACCACCCTCAGCTTGCCGGTAACCACCTCGAGCGGGACTGAGGTAATTACGCCGTTTTTGAAGCTGACCATCTTCCCGAAATCCCTCTTCACCACCAAATCTATAGCAGCTATGCCGAAATACCGTCCCATCCTTCGGTCGTAAGCGCAGGGAGCACCGCCGCGTTGCAGATGGCTCAGCACTATGCTTCGCGTCTCCAGCTTCGTCACCTTCTGAATCTCCGCAGCCAGGAACTCACCGATACCTCCCAGAGCCTTGTGCCCGAAGCCATCCACGCCGTTGCTGCTCACAGTCTGCATACCGCCAACCGGCTTTGCCCCTTCCGACGCAACGACGATATCGTACCTTGAACCCATCTTCTTCCCTTCGAGGAGCAACTCATTAACCTTCTCAATCGAGAAATCGTACTCCGGAATCAAGATAATATATGCGCCACTGGATTCCCCTCCCTCCAGAGCCAGCCAGCCCGCATCCCTTCCCATTGTCTCCACCACAAATATCCTTTTATGAGAACCTGCGGTGGTTCTCAACCTGTCAACTTCCTCAATGATAACATTCAAAGCTGTCTCGAATCCCAGCGTATAGTCGGTCCCCGGTAGGTCCTTATCAATCGTCTTGGGGATGCCCACAACGTTCACCCCATCGTGCGATAGCTTGTAAGCTACCCCTAGAGTGTCCTCACCACCGATGGCTATTACCACATCCAATCCCAGCTTCTCAATATTGCTCAACGCTATTTTCGAACGGTCATTCTTAGGGTCATAAGGATTTGTGCGAGAGGTGCCCAACATCGTCCCGCCGTACCTGTCCCATGTCCTCACCAAATCCTGATTCAGGGGGACCGTGTACTCTTTTAGGCTATCCGGCTTCGCAGGGTCAGCATACACCAGCCCCTTCCAGCCGTCTCTAATCCCCAAAACTTCATACTCTACGCCTCTTTCCCGCTGCAGCCGCCCATCCAAAGCAGATTTGACCACCCACTTCAAAGCAGGATTGAGACCAGCGCAATCCCCCCCTCCTGTGAGAATGCCTATTCTGCACTTCTTCATGACATCTACCTCATCTTAACAAATGATACCAGAACATTACCACACCTACAAAGAAAGGCACAATAGTTATTTTGGTCAGTATCCAGGACGCAATGGTACTAAAACCTAGACATTTATCCTGAAAGACTTTCCTATGGACAAAATTGACAAACCGCCTCAAAAGTGGTATATTAATGCAGTCCTCGGGTGGGCGAACCAGAATGAAAGACCTCTCCGCAGGAGGAATCGAGTAGGAGAACAAAAGGGACCGAGGAGGGCGGAAGGGTCTAGAAACTGGGGAGGTCACCCGAGGTCTTTTTATGCCTCCGGCTCCGTGCCAGGCTTCTCCTCGCTCAGCAGGGCTATAAAAGGTAAGTTCCGGTATTCCTCTTGATAGTCTAGCCCGTAACCCACCAGGAACTCATCAGGTATCTCAAATCCTACGTAGCTCAAGGAGACCTCAGCCAGCCGCCGTACCCTCTTATCGAGCAAAGTACAAACCGCCAGGCTGGCAGGGTGATGTGCCTTCAAGTGTCCCAACACGAAACTCAACGTCATGCCTGTATCCACAATATCCTCTACAAGCAGAACATGGCGTCCCTCCAGATTCAAATCGAGGTCTTTAGTCACACGGACTGCCTTGCCGCTGCCCACACCGAAGTAGGAAATCGCCATGAAGTCCACATCTGCAGGAACCGTCAGGTAACGCATCAAGTCAGACATGAAGCAAAATACTCCGCGCAGCACGCCCACCAGTATCAGATGCCGACCCTCATAGTCCCGCGATATCTCCCTGGCAAGCTGCTGCACCCTCTTCTGAACCTGCTCTGCGCTGAAATATACCCGCCCCACACCCCGAGTCTTCGCCCCCGCCAGAGGACCATGTCCGTACTTAGCTAAAAGCCTGCTATAGTCTCGACGGGCGAGCAGCTTTATCTTCACATCCGGATATAGCTCTCGCAAACGTCGCACCTTGCGGTTCTTCTCCCTGGTCAACTCAGGTTTCAGGGTGGTCACCTCAATATAAAGGTCTAGCCCGGGCATATAGAAATCAGGGGTGAACATCTCTGCACCCTTCTTCTTATCCCACTTCAAGTGAAACGAACGTGGTTCATAAAGCCACTCTATCTGGTAAAAATCGAGCAGGCGGGCGAACTCCTCCTCGCTGGGGTGAGCAAAAGCGATTAGCTTGACTTGAGACGACAGTGGAACAGGACGGGACACCGCTACAGCTTCAGATTCCTGGGAAGGCTTCTCTACCTCAGCTAATCTTCCCGACTCCAGGACAACGGCAACCAGATTAGCCACCGTGCTGAGGAACTCCTCTTCCCTCGGGGAAAACTCACGGCTCGTACGGCTATAGGCGCGCAGTGTGCCCACCACCTCCCCCCCGATTTTCAAAGGCACACCCATTATCGAGGAGATATGCTCCTGCTGAGCCAGCTCTTGGAACTGAATCCGCGGGTCGTTAGCAACATCGCTGATTGTCACAATCTTCCCGTCCATGATATCAGAAAGGCTCTTCTCAAATTCCAGAAAGCCCTTCCTGAGATAGCGCTCGCTCATCCCCTGCGAAGCAGCGTGAACCAGCCTTTTCCTCTGTGCGTCCAGCAGCATTAGAGAGCAACCCCGCACCCCCAGAGCCCGCCCCGCAGCCCTCACCATCAGGTGAAGTTTCTCGCCAGTGGGCAAACCCGAGTTGAGTGCTTCCGCAATCTCGCTCAGGGCACTGTTGAAGCCAACCGTCTGCTTGCTCACCACAACCTCCCCGGAATAAATCAGCGCCATTATAGGTTAACAAAACTCATCAAGCAACATCCGGGCGGGATTGACAACCACGTTCCCAGAGGAGTACTATCTTCGCCACAGGACACCGGAGCCGGATATGTCTCACTAGAGACGCCCAACCACGCGCCACGTAACGGGATTGAGGAGGTGATATGAAATATAAGACCGTCAATCTACCCCAGTTGCTGTGGTACCAAAACGACGAGGTCAAACTTAGATTCCCCTCCTCCTGGGAAATAAACGTTTGCTACATGAAAGGGCACCGCAGACCACCCCTGACCAGGCAACAGCTCAAAGATACTATCCTGAACCCCATAGGCACAAAACCGATAAGGAAGCTCGCCAAAGGTAAAAAGGAAGTAGTTATACTTTTCGACGATATGACTAGACCCACCAGAGTGGCTGAGATAGTGCCTTTCGTTCTGGAGGAACTGAAAGCAGCAGGTATAAAAGATGACCAGGTCAGGTTCATCGCAGCCGTTGGAGCCCACGGCGCATTGACCCGTCTGGACTTCGCCAAGAAGCTGGGCGAGGATGTGCTCAGCAGATTCCCTGTCTATAACCATAATCCCTACGAAAATTGCACCTTCGCGGGCAATACCAGGCTGGGAACGCCGGTTTCTGTCAACAGCGAGGTCATGAATTGCGACCTCAAAATAGGTATAGGAAGCATTGTACCTCATCCCATGACAGGCTTCGGCGGCGGCGGAAAGATAATCCTGCCCGGAGTAGCTTCTATTGATACCATGACCGCCCACCACCGCGACCTGGTAATGAAGCTGCTTACAGAAGGCAAAGACCCTGGAATAGGGCTGGGCACATTCGAGGATAATTTGATGCGCCAGGATATCGCCGAGTCGGCGGAGCTGGCAGGACTGGACATCAAGATAGATTCTATCGTAAATACTCGAGGGCAAATCATAGGTCTCGTGGCAGGCAAACATACAGCCGCCCACGCCGAGGGCGTGAAACTGGCTAGAGCCGTCTATGCCACCAAGCCAATCGAGAAACCAGATATCGTAATCATAAATGCCTACTGCAAAGCCAGCGAGTCAGTCCTGGCAATCCCCATCCTTGCAGGTTTTCTCACAGCAGAGCGCAAAGCGACAGTAGTGCTCATCGCGAATGCGCCTGAAGGACAGGTCACACACTACCTGGTGAGAAGCTTCGGGAAAAAAGTGGGGGGCAGATTATGGAACCCTCCGACAGTTCCACCACAAAATTTCGAGATGTTCATCGCATGCACTCCACACATCGAGTTGGCAGGAGCCGATTGGCTGGCATCCCTTGAGTCCATTGTCTGGGCAAGCAATTGGGATGAGGTTCTGGAAAAACTGAGAAAGACCTATGGCGAAACTGCCAAGGTAGCTATAGTGCCCGATGCCACGCTGCAATACCTAACGGACTAGCTATTTAGTTTTAAGAAGGAGGATGTAATGCGCAGGCTGCTACGGGTCAATCTCTCCAAGGGTGTAACCAAGGAAGAGGATATCCCCAAAAAGGTACAAAATGACTTTGTGGGGGCGCGCGGCTTCTGCGCCAGCTATCTTTACGACGAAGTTAGACCAAATATAGACCCCCTGAGTCCCGATAACAAGCTGTTTCTAACCGTAGGTCCATTGGCAGGGACAAGCGCGCAGGCGTTCTCCAAATGGATAGCTGTCACCAAAAGCCCGCTTAGCAACACCTATACTCGCAGCGTGGGAGGAGGCGATTTCGGAGCCTGGCTCAAGTGGGCGAGCTTTGAGCTCATGATTATTGAGGGTAAAGCGGCAAAACCTTCCTACATATTTATCAAAGACGGCAAGTACGAAATCCTGGACGCTGCCCCCATCTGGGGGAAGACCACCAGCCAAGCCCAGCAATATCTGAAGGAAAAACATGGACCGAAGGCACGCATGGTCTGCGTGGGGCCTGCGGCGCAGAAGCTGGTGCGCTTTGGCCCCATCATCTGCGGGGAACGCGCCGCTGGCCGCGGTGGCACAGGAACCGTGATGGCGTCCAAGAACCTCAATGCAGTGGTAATAGTAGCCGATAGGAAGGAAGACATTGCGAATCCTGCTGAGTTCAAGAGGCTGGTGCAGGAGCAGGTAAAGGCCATGAAGGCAGGGCTGGGCTACGACGTATTCAAAGAATATGGGACTGTGCAGGGATTGGATTACTTCTACCCTACTTTCGGCTCTATTCCCATGAAGAACTGGCGTTACGCTGAGATGGAGAACTGGCCTGAGAACATTGGGATGTGGCCGTACTCTAAGATTACCATAGATCACGTTGGTTGCTATGCGTGCTCACTTAAATGCGGAAAGATCAGGAGAGTGCCCGATGGTCCCTACAAGGGGCTCACCGTCGAGGGGCCTCAGTTCGAGGGGGCCTGGACCTTCAGTGGACCCACCGGATGCACAGATACCAACGCGACACTGGTCTGTAATCACATCTGCGCTGAGCAAGGGCTGGACGTGATAAGCACCGGCAATAGCATCGGCTTTGCCTATGAGCTTTTCGAGAAAGGCATCCTGACCAAGAAGGATACGGATGGCCTGGTACTCAAATACGGAGACCCCGAGCCTATGATCCAACTCGTTAAGAAGATTGCCGCTCGCGAGGGACTGGGCGACATCCTTGCTGAGGGTGTGAAAAGGGCTGCCGAACTCATCGGCAAGGGTGCTGAGCAATACGCCATGCATGTCAAGGGACTGGAGATGCCAGGTTATGACCCGCGTGCCCGCAAAGCTATGGGCATGAACTGGGCCCTGAGCAACATGGGGGCAAACCACAACTTCGGTTGGCCCCAGCAGGAGATCGGCGACCCCAAACCGCGGCTTTTGGACCCAACCGATGACGAAGGGCAGGGAGACGTCATAAAATGGAATCATGATTCCACGGCTGCTCTCGAATTAGGTATCGCCTGCATATTCCCCAGCCACCATCTGCAGTTATACGATCATGAACTCATGGCGAAGATGCTGGTTGCAGCCACAGGTGTGTCCAGGTTTGGAAGCGTAGATTATCTGTTTTCTGTAGGAGAGCGGATATACAATCTGGAGCGATGCTTCAACGTCCGCGACGGCTTCAGCAGGAAGGACGACAAGCTTCCCAAGAGATTCTACACCGAGCCACTCAAAGGCGGTGTTCGAGACGGCGAGGTTATAAGAACCCCCGAGAAAATCATAGACCAGTATTATGACCTCAGGGGATGGGACCGCAACGGCATTCCCACAAAAGAAACGCTCAAACGCCTCGGGCTGGAAAAAATAGACAAGGATATCGCCAAGTTCCGAAA
>CAYHAX010000163.1:0-3256 GCA_964354695.1 uncultured Dehalococcoidia bacterium | reverse complement strand
AGATCATCGTCCGCGATGCTGCCTCAGGCGCGCTGTGGGGGGGGAGCGATCCCCGCGCTGACGGCTGCGCCATGAGCCTGTGAGCTGGTGAGCGCAGCAAACGGAGGTCTGTCAACCCAAAATAGAAATGTCCCCTGTTTTCCAAAGTAGAAATGTCCCCTTTGGCAGGGGGGAATAACCGGATATGGTAGACTGTTGGCACTCGTGCGGAGGGTACGGCTCTGCTGGGAAGGTCTTCACCCAGTACACCATTCAAGAGGGCCTCGAAATCAAAAGTCCAAATCGTTCACCCAACCCACCCATTCAGGGGGCAGGTTTTTGATGTAGTTTTGTTGTACGGGGGAAAGCCAGATTCCACCCAAATCTTGATCGCACTACCAAACGGGGAGCAGCAACTTGTCCCTGTCGAGTGGACAGATCAAGCAAACCAGCCTCAATTCCCACCAGGCGCCTTATTCCCACTTGAGCGCCTGGTGGTTTTGCGCCAGCGCTTAGATCAGCTTCTTGGAAAAGAAGATAAACAAGCTATCCTAATGGCTGAAGAACAGGAACTTGACCGGCCAGGAGGTAGCTATGTCAACCAAGGATCTGCCCACACTTTGGGATCAATTGAGCCCCGAACAGCAAGCCCGGATTATTGCGCTTCTGGTTCAGATGCTGCTTCGTCAATGGAGCCAGGAAACGGAGGTGCAGTATGAACCGGCCTGAGAGCAAGATTCGGGAAGTGCATATTGGCCGCAAGGCCTGTGTTTACGTGCGCCAATCCACGCTAACCCAAGTTCAGGAGCATCAGGAAAGCACAAAGCGTCAGTATGAACTGTACAAGCGTGCTCGCCAACTTGGGTGGGGGGATGGACAGATCGAAATCATTGACGAAGATCTAGGCCACTCGGCTTCGGATGCGTCTCATATGCGCACAGGCTTCCAAAAGCTCTTAAGCAAAGTGGTTACAGGAGAGGTGGGGGCAATTTTCAGCGTAGAAGTATCCCGCCTGGCGCGCCAGGACAGCGAAGGTCATCGCCTGGTGGAAGTAGCCACCCTGACAGAAACTTTATTGATTGATGAACAACAGGTGTACGATCCAGGTTTATCGGACGACCGGCTGATGTTAGGTCTAAAGGTGCTTCTCTCAAGCAATGAAATCCGCCTTATGGGTCAACGCCTACGCGAGAACCAGTTGCGGAAAGCTCAGCGCGGAGAGCTGCGCTTGAATTTACCGGTTGGGCTGGTGTATGTACCTCAGGTTGGCATCCAGTTGGACCCAGACGAGCAAATTCAGGGGGCGGTCAGATTACTTTTCGAACGGTTTCGTTTGAGCGGCCGCTTAAGCGCTGTGGTGCGTTATTTTCATGAGAACGGGTTGCTATTTCCCCGCCGAAAAGGCTCATGGTATGGAAAACTCGAGTGGAGCCAACTCACTTTAGAACGAGTACGCGCTGCGCTGGACAACCCGATTTATGCAGGCGCTTATGTATACGGACGCAGTAAGCGGCGCACAATTATCCATTCAGCGAATCAGATCGAACGTCCGCGCGTGCCTCTTCCACAAGAAGAATGGGCCGTTTTACACTGGAATGCATTCGTAGGATATATCGGTAAGGAAGAGTACGAAACCAATCAGACTTACCTGGCCAAAAATCGCACCAATCCGCATGTGCCTTCCACTGCACATCGCCGGAACGGCCCAGCTTTATTGGGCGGGAAGCTCCTTTGTGGCCGGTGTGGCCAACCTATGCATGTGGGTTACCAGGGTAATAACGGGTCTCGCAGCGTGTATCTGTGTAATGCTCGCCAGATCCATTATGGAGAATCGGCTTGCCAACGCGTTCCCGGCAAAGCTGTGGATCAATGGGTCGTCGAAAAGGTGATGGCTGCACTTACCCCGGCTCAGATCGAACTGAGCCTGGCTATTATGGAAGAACTCGAGCGGCAACAAGCCGAGCTGAACCGACAGTGGCAGCGCCGATTGGAGGCTGCCCGGTATGCTGCTGACTTGGCGCAACGCCGGTACGAAGAGGTTGATCCAGCGAATCGCCTGGTTGCCAGAACCCTTGAACAACGCTGGGAAGATTGCTTGCAAGAAATCAGCCACCTGGAAACCGAGTTTGCCACCTTCTGCCGGAAAAAGCCCCCATCCTTAGCTCCCGAACAACGCGCGTCCTTGCTCTGCTTGGCAACTGATCTTCCAAAGACATGGTTTTCGCCAACCACTACCTGGACAGAACGCAAAGATTTGCTAGAATTGTTGATAGCCGATGTGACGCTAACGCGTCATGATACAGGAATTACCGTCCAACTTCGTTGGTTTACCAATGAGGTTGAAACGACCCAACTGCCATTACCTGTTGCCAGAGGAGGCGTTCCCACCCCACTTGTTATTGTTGAACGTATTCGTAGTTTATGTGAACAATACACCGATGAAGGAATCGCTGATATTCTGAATCGCGAGGAAATGAAAACACCTCGTGGATCGACTTTTACGGCAAAAAGTGTTGAAATGCTTCGATGGCGCAATCGAATCTCCAAATGTTCTGTTCGATCTTAACCCATTTTCCTCGTGGAGAGTTTAATATGTCTGCACCTTCGGAGAGCAACCGGAGCGCCGACACGAGAGCCGAAGACTGGGCAGAGCGGAGTTCGTTCTGCCCTTTTGCATTCTGCCCAGTTTTTGGCGAGAAAGCGAAAAACTCAAAAACCAGCTCATATTAATCTGCGCCATGGGGAGGGGTCTCGGGAATGGGTTTGCCGTTGAGGCGGCGGCCATATTGACGCCAGGGGTGATTAGCGGCGGGTGGCTTGGGGGTCCTGATCTGGCGATCGAGAGTTTTAGTGTCCACCACTTCGGCCTGGCGTTGGGGTTTGTGATAGCGAGTGTAATCGAGGGGTTGGTCTTTGTAGAGGATGGTGACTTCTCCTATGGCATTTTGGCATACCGTGACCGGCGCCTGGTGCATGGCATAGGTTGGGCGCTGGGTGTGGATCTGATAGATGACATTGTTGTAGTGCACGGTCAGGTTCTTGGTCAGGGTGCGTGTCTCTTGGTGGGTGAGGATACGATCCAGGTTATCGGTGGGCAGCAAAGGCCGGTGCGCATTGTGATGGCTGCGGGGGACGACCGCAAAACGGTGGTTGAAGTCTTCCCGGAACTCGGGTAGATAGGCGTTGCCCGCTGCCATATCCGAGATGCCGCGCAGACGCAGTTCCTTGACCAGGCGGTCTTGCAGGGTTTGGTTGGCGCGCTCGATGCGCCCTTTGG
>CAYHAX010000162.1:0-14470 GCA_964354695.1 uncultured Dehalococcoidia bacterium | reverse complement strand
GTATCGCCTCTTTGACTACGCGGAGCCAGCCGTGAGGCACACCGTCTCGGTCGCGGTCGTAGTAGAGCGGCACTATCCTTTCCTCAAGCAGGCGGTAGAGCGACTCTCCGTCCATCTTATCCTCTTCGCCTTGTCTGTAAGTTTCGGGTCCTTCGCCTATCGCCCAGCCGTTGGCTCCGTTGTATCCTTCATACCACCAGCCGTCGAGTATACTGAGGTTGGGGACACCGTTCAGTGATGCTTTCATGCCGCTGGTGCCACATGCCTCGTTAAGGCGGCGAGGTGTGTTGAGCCAGACATCCACCCCGTGAACCAAATAGCGTGCCGTGTGCATGTCGTAGTCCTCCACAAAGGCTATGCGACCCTGAAACTCGCGGGTTGTTGCCAGGCAGTACACCTGCTGAAGCAGGTATTTTGAGGGGAGATCCGCAGGATGAGATTTGCCTGCAAAGATTATCTGCACTGGACGCTGCGGGTCGTTGATGATTCTCTTGAGGCGTTCCATATCCTGGAAAATGAGCGCCGGGCGCTTATACTCAGCGAAGCGGCGTACAAAACCGATGGTTAAAACCCACGGGTCGAGCAAAGAGCCCATTGCCAGCACCTGCTGTGGCGCTACCTCAGGCTCGTTCCAGAGTTTCCTTGCCCGCTCGCGGATAGTGACCAGAAGATTGCGCTTCAGGAGCTGACGTGTATTCCACAGTTCCTCGTCTGGAATATCCGTGACGCGGTTCCAGAGCTTGCGGTCATCGTGTTTTTTCACCCAATCCTTGCTCACGTATTTTTCGTAGAGGCGGCTCATCTCCGGGGCAATCCAACTGGGGACATGGACGCCATTGGTGACGTGAGGAATGGGCACATCATCCTCGTCAACTTCCGGCCAGAGCACATGCCATATCTTCCGCGAAACCCTGCCGTGGAGCCTGCTCACGCCGTTGCATCTTTCAGACATTGCCAGTGCGAGTGCGGTCATATTGAAGGACTGGGGGTAGAGTCCGTCCTGCTGTCCCAACTTAATGAACGCTTCTCGATTTATGCCCAGGGTGCCCCAGTAGCTGTGAAGATATTTATCTATCAGTTGCACAGGGAAGACATCGTGACCGGCGGGGACCGGCGTATGAGTGGTGAAAACGGTGGTTGCACGTACCCTTCGAACCGCTTCGTCATAGCTTGCGCCCTGGGCTACTTCCTCCCTGACTCGTTCCAGCATCATGAAGGAGGTATGTCCTTCGTTAGCGTGCCAGAGGGCGGGTTTGATATCCAGTGCGCGCAGAACGCGCACGCCTCCGATTCCCAGCAGTATCTCCTGCTGTATGCGTAACTCCCGGTCGGCTATGTAAAGTCGGGAGGATAGCAGACGGTCTTCGGGGTCATTTTCCTCGATATTGGTATCCAGAAGATAAATGTTGACGCGACCGACCTGAACCCGCCACACAGCGAGGGATAGGGATTTGCTGTCCAGTTCTACCTTGGCTAACGCCCTCTGTCCTTTATGTGAAAGGACAGAGCATATGGGGGACTCGGTGAAATCAATCTGTCTGTATATCTCTTCTTGCCAGCCGTTTGAGGGTATGCGCTGGTGGAAATACCCTTGAGGATACATGAAACCCACTCCGACCAGCGGCAATCCCAGGTCGCTGGCTTCCTTGCAGGTATCGCCGGCCAGTATGCCGAGTCCGCCGGCATACATGGGCAGGGAGCTGTGGATGGCGAACTCCATGGAGAAGTAGCCTATAGGTCCAGGCAGGGCATCGGAGTACTCAGCAGCGTACCAGGTGTCTTTTGCGGACATGTCGGAGTCGAAAGCCGACATCACGAAATCGTACAGGGTGAGGAAAGCGGGGTCGTTGGCTGCCGCCTTGAGCTTCTCCGGTTTGATGTCGCGCAGCAGCTTGACGGGGTTGTGTCCGCTTGTTCTCCACAGGGGGTAATCCAGTATCCTGAACAGGTCGCGTGCCTGATGGTGCCAGCTCCACCACAGGTTATGGGCTAGCTCATCGAGCCTGTTTATTCGTTTGGGCAGTCTCGACCTTGTAGTCTGACTTACCATATCTTACTCCATCCCTATCCAACATAGCACACGCTCGATTTGCGAAAGTAGTGGTTTCTGCCACTTTTGGCACAGGGTTTTGCGCCAGTTGACTTAGGGAGAGGTACTAGTGACCTTCTTATGTCTATTGTGCTCGTGGAGCGGTGTTGAGAACAATCCCAATCATGTACTATTCGGGATGTACTTTCGTTGGAGGTACTTCTGTCCTCTGATGCTTTCTTTGCCAAGGGATAGTTTAAAGACTTCTTCAACCCCCCTAAATCCGCCTTAGGCGGGCTTTGCTCTGCACCCCCCGTTCGAAAACGACCTCTGGCAATGGTGATTGACAAAGCCTGTCAGATATAGTATAAATATAAATAGGACTAAGTAGACCCACAATATTCTAAGAGATGTGAGGACATGGCATTTATAAGTAGAGGCGCCGAATATGCAATCAGGGCTATGCTGGATGTAGCCTCCGTTGAGGGCGGGGTTCCGGAGACGACACGTGAGGTCGCTGAGCACCAGGGTATCCCCAAGGTTTTCCTGCCCAAAATTGTTCAGCGTCTTGTGCAGGCAGGGCTGTTGCGCGCTCATCGGGGCCCGGCCGGCGGTATTGCTCTGTCCCGGCCCCCCGAGCAGATCAATATGAGGCAGATTATTGAAGTTATGGATGGTCCCATAGCGCTGAATACCTGTTTGATATTGCCCGGTGAGTGTCCCAGGCAGAGCATCTGTCCCGTCCACGAGATATGGCAGAAGGCGCAACAGAACCTGCTAGAGACGCTTGAAGGTATTACATTGGCTCACCTGGTAGCACGTGGAAAAGAGCTGGTCAGCCAGCAGGTTGTTTACTGATTGATAGGAAAGTGAAGGCGGGACTGTGACTGAGAATGTAAGAATCGTGGATAAGGAGAAATGCGCTAACTGCAAGACATGTACCTAAGAACTGTCCCATGAGCTTGGAGGTTAATGGGATGGTGCTGAAAGGCTCTATGGTGAACTCTGAGTGCATCCTCTGCGGCACCAGCTGATGGGTGTACTAAGGGGGTCATAACGTATTCTTTCAGTAGGCCGAAGGAGGGGTGAGTGGTGATACAAGATGATACATGAAACGTAGGAATCAACGCATCCGGTGGCTGAAGGACTCACAGCAATGTAGATGAAGGGGAGGAAGAATGTTAAGCAAATACATGCCACTATCGAGGATAGTGATGATTATGGCTGTGGCAGCTCTGGTAATAGGGGCAGTGTTCATTTACCAGGGTGTCTCCAAAGGTAATATGATAACGGAACAAATGCGTCAGGAGAATGTGTCTACGGCTGTCTTCTTGGGGGGTAATGCCACGGCTGGGGACATAATCGACTCCGCAGGTGAAGCGCAAAGAGCTGCCGATACTGTAAAGGAGCATCGCCATGGCCTTGCCGCGAGCTATGCGGCTCTCGGCCGCTATAATCCTGGAAATGCCACCCACTTGCAATACACACAGGCTTTGAACTTGGAAAACTATCTGTACATGGGGGTGTTGTCCCTTGGATTTACTCAGGCGGTTACGGTCATAGGCGTGTTCATGATTCTGGTCGGGATTGCCCTTTTTGCGGTATGGGGGGCGATACGTAAGAAGAAGGAAGCGCCGCTCAGGGTAAAATGAACCTGAGCTTACTGTTAGGCTCTTAGCGCTGTTCGAGCGGTTTCTGAAAGACCAAGCTGTGCTCGCTCCTTGGTGCGATGAACCTCCCACCTTGTGGGCGAGCCAGCTTGGCTATTTGGCTACAAAAGATTGGCAATACAAGTGATACTTGCTAAAGGGGGACTGGGTAAATGGCTAAGATTGCAGACTCTATTACCGAGCTTGTTGGGAATACACCGCTGGTCAGGTTGAGCAGGATAACCAAAGAAGCGAAGGCAGAAGTGGTGGCAAAGCTGGAGTCATTCAATCCCTGCAGCAGCGTCAAGGATAGAATAGGCGTCTCTATGGTCCAGGATGCAGAGAAAAAGGGACTTATAAATAAGGATACCGTTCTCATAGAGCCTACCAGCGGCAATACTGGAATTGCACTGGCGTTTGTGTGCGCTGCCAAGGGGTACAGACTCATTCTCACCATGCCCGATACGATGTCCGTGGAGCGCAGGCAGCTCCTGAGCGCTTTCGGGGCTGAACTTGTGTTAACGCCTGGCGGAGAGGGTATGTCGGGAGCGGTAAGAAGGGCGCAGGAACTGGGGTCCGAAACCCCCAATTCTTTTATACCTCAGCAGTTCAATAACCCCGCGAACCCTCAAATCCATAGAGAGACCACGGCGGAGGAAATCTGGAGGGATACGGATGGCAGGGTTGATATCCTGGTCTCGGGTGTGGGCACGGGGGGAACAATAACTGGTGTGGCTGAGGTGATAAAGTCGAGAAAGCCAAAGTTTAGGGCTATCGCAGTGGAGCCTGCTGATTCTCCTGTGCTCTCTGGGGGCAAGCCTGGTCCTCACAAAATTCAGGGCATCGGCGCTGGTTTCGTGCCGCAGGTGCTGAGGATGGATTTGGTGGATGAGGTAATTAAGGTCACCAATGATAATGCTGGTATAATGGCGAGGAGATTAGCCAAAGAGGAAGGTATATTGGGGGGGATATCCTCGGGGGCGGCTGCCTGGGCGGCTATTGAAGTTGCGAAAAGGCCGGAGAACAAAGGCAAACTCATTGTGGTAGTCCTGCCTGATACAGGGGAACGCTATCTGAGCACGTGGCTTTTTAAGGAGTAGGAATAAGCAAGGATAGGGAGTGCTTGGCTTGTTTAAGACATTAAGAGAGGATATCAGGACGGTTTTCGCCGAGGACCCGGCGGCAAGAAATGTATTAGAAGTTGTTTTCTTGTACCCGGGATTACATGCTTTATGGTTTCATCGTCTGGCCCATTGGCTTTGGGAGCATAGGCTTCGTTTACTGGGCCGTTTGCTATCTCACTTGGCTCGTTTCTTAACAGGGATTGAAATTCACCCTGGAGCGAAAATAGGGCGTCGTTTTTTTATTGACCATGGTATGGGCGTGGTTATCGGTGAAACAGCGGAGATCGGAGACGATGTGCTGATGTACCAGGGGGTCGTGCTCGGTGGGACAGCCCTGGAGAAGAAAAAGCGCCACCCCACTATCGGTAACAATGTGGTTATCGGCGCAGCGGCGATATTGCTCGGCCCCATTGTTGTGGGAGACAGTGCCCGTATCGGCGCTAATTCCGTTGTTGTAAGGTCTGTGCCTCCAGGAGCTGTTGTGGTGGGGGTCCCCGGTCGGGTGGTGGAGGACCGCCAAAGGGCACCAGCGATGACCTTAGACCACAATAAATTGCCTGACCCCTTCAGCGAGGCAATCAGGCTTATCCTTAAGGAGCAGCATAGTCTAGAGGGGCGCATAAATAAACTTGAGGAATTGAAAGGCTTAGAGGTTCCCCCAGGCGAATTGGACATGAGGATAGCTGAGATAGAGAAGGCGTTTAGCAATGGCGAAGGGATATGAGACAGAAGCAGGGAGGGCGCATGAGATTTGAAACGGCGGCGATACATTCCGAAGGGGGTCCTTGCCCTGCAACCGGCGCTATTGTGACACCTATTTATCAAACCTCTACCTTTGTTTTTGAGGATGTGGGCAAGACGAAGGGATACGACTATTCCCGCACCTCGAACCCCACCAGGAAAGCCCTGGAGAATACTATCGCAGCGTTGGAGGGGGGCAAGGCTGGCTGCGCCTTCGCCACTGGCATGGCTGCTGAGGCTACAGTGATGCATCTTCTCAAGCAGGGCGACCATGTGATTTCACAGGAAGACCTTTACGGCGGGACATACAGGTTGTTCGAGAGCGTGATGAGAAAGTTCGGGGTGGAGTTCACTTTTTTGAGGATGGATGATAGAGACGAACTTGAAGCGGCGATAAAGCCCAACACTAGGATGATTTGGCTGGAGACTGTCTCCAATCCGCTGCTGAGCGTGGTTGATATAGACATGATTTCTGGCATTGCCAGAAGGCATGGAATATTAACGGTGGCTGATAATACACTCCCCACGCCGTATCTTTTGAGACCGATTGAACATGGCATAGATGTGGTGGTTCATTCCACCACCAAGTATCTTAACGGACACTGCGATGTGGTGGGCGGTGCAGTTGTGACCGCCACTGAGGAACTGGGGGAGAGGGTTCAGTTTCTTTTGAACGCGCTGGGGACATGCGCGTCGCCATTCGATTGCTGGCTGGTGCTGAGGGGTATCAAAACCCTTCCGGTGCGGATGATCAGGCATGATGAGAATGCTTCTAAGGTCGCAGTCTTTCTGGAGAAGCACCCCAGGGTGAAGAAGGTTTATTACCCGGGGCTTAAGTCACATCAGAATCACAAATTGGCTAAGAAGTTGTTGAAGGGTTACGGTGGCATGGTCTCCTTCGAGATGGATGGTGGAGCCAGGGCTGTTAAGTCGTTTTTAAGAAAGGTAGATGTCTTCTCACTGGCAGAGTCTCTGGGTGGCGTTGATTCCCTTGCCGAGCACCCTGCCACCATGAGCCATGCTGCCATGCCCAGGGAGTTCAGGCAGAAGGTGGGGATTACAGACGATTTAATCAGGTTATCCATCGGGTTGGAAAACGTCTACGATTTAATAGAGGACTTAGAGCAGGCGCTTAAGCGTCCCTGAAGAGGTGGAGAGTGTCCTACGCCAGAGCTTTGCAATGCCGCAAGTGCGGTCGGGAGTACCCCTTGGAGCCTTTGAGCCTGTGCGATTTCTGTTTCAGTCCGCTCGAGGTGGTTTACGATTACAAAGCCATCTCTGAAGGCTCGATTAAAGAGAAGATTAGCAACGGACCTCCGAGCATGTGGCGCTATCGCGACCTGTTGCCGGTAGATGGGGACGTGGTGGATTTGGGAAGCGGATTCACGCCTCTGGTGAAGGCTAATAACCTGGGGCGTGAGTTGGGGCTGGATGAACTATATATTAAGAACGATTGCCTTAACCCGACGTACTCTTTTAAGGACAGGGTTGTGGCGGTGGCTATTACAAAGGCGCGTGAGTTTGGGTTCTCCACTGTAGCCTGTGCCTCGACAGGCAACCTGGCTGCCAGCGTGGCGGCTCATGCCGCCAAGGCGGGGCTGGCAGCCTATGTTTTCATCCCCTATGATATAGAGCAGGGCAAGATGATAGGCATAGCTATCTATAATCCCACGCTGGTGGCTGTCCAGGGAAGCTATGATGATGTCAATCGTCTCTGCGGCAGATTGGTGGGCAAGTATAACTGGGGATTCATAAATATCAACCTGAGACCATATTATGCCGAAGGAAGCAAGACCCTGGCTTATGAGATAGCTGAGCAGTTGGGTTGGCGGGCGCCGGACTGCGTAGTGGCTCCTGCTGCTTCGGGATTGCTCTTCACCAGGATATGGAAGGGGCTGGAGGAGCTGTCCATGCTGCGCCTGATAGGTCCTGTTAATACCCACATGTATGTGGCTCAGGCTGCTGGCTCTTCGCCGATTGTTAACGCTTTCGAGGCTGGGGCTTTACACGTGCATCCGGTGAAGCCGAATACAATTGCGAAATCCATAGCCATCGGTAATCCTGCCGATGGCTATTATGCTTTGAAGGCTGCTCGGAGTTCAGGAGGCGCTGCCTGCGCGGTCAGTGACGATGAAGTAATAGAAGGGATGAAGCTGCTTGCCCAGACTGAAGGCATTTTTACTGAGACAGCGGGTGGGGTGGTGATTGGCGTGTTAAAGAAACTGGCAGCTTCGGGTAGTATAAAGAAAGGCAATCTAACGATAGCTGTCATAACTGCTGCCGGGCTGAAGACGCAGGAAGCGGTGGCGGATGTTGTGCGTCCCTTTGTGATTCAGCCCACAGTAGAGTCCTTCGAAGAGGTGCTCGGGGAGCGAGCCAGGGCTTGAATATGTTCATCAGGGGCAATATTATTTAGAGCATATCGAATTAGTTTTATAAGGAGAACGAGATGGCTAAGCGGCGAGTGATGTTCACCTTCCCACCTGATTTGATAAAGGAGCCCATAATCTATAATCTCGGGCACAAGTTCAAGGTGGTGACCAATATCAGGCGCGCCGATGTGTCTGAGAATAAGGGATGGGTGGTACTTGAGCTTGAGGGTGAGGATAAGGAGATAGATAAAGGGGTTGCCTGGGTGGCTGGTAAGGGTGTGAGGGTTGACCCTATTGTGGGCGATATCATGGAGGGCTGAAAGTGAGCGAACTACCTGAAATCGGTAAAATCTCTCCCGAGATATTCAATGAGTTGATATTCCCCCGCCTGGGAGCTAAGAGCGGGAGCGTGATAGTGGGTCCCCAGCATGGGGTGGATGTGGGGATAGTGGAGATTGGAGACAAAGCGGTGGCTTTGACCACCGACCCTGTGTTCATTGTGCCCGAATATGGCTGGGAAAGGGCGGCGTGGTTTGCCATCCATATACTTGCCTCCGATGCTGTGACCAGCGGGTTGAAACCGAAGTATCTGTCCATAGATTTAAACCTCCCCATGGAGATGACCAAGGAGCAGCTTGAGATAGTCTGGGATACCATGCATAAGGAGTGCAAGAAGCTGGGCATCGCCGTTGTCTGCGGACATACAGCTAGGTATGAGAACTGTCATTATCCCATGGTGGGTGGTGCTACTGTGATTTGTGTCGGGGAGAAGGATGAGTATGTTACACCTAAGATGGCTAGGAGTGGAGACAAGATAATAATCACCAAGGGTCCTGCCATCGAGGCGACCGGGATTTTCGCTGCTATGTTCCCGAAGGTCATAGAGAGGGAATTCGGCGCTGAGTTCAGCAAACGGGCACAGGAGGTGTTCTACAAAATGTCGGTGGTGGAGGATGCGCTGACTGCTGTTAATGTGGGTGTGAGGGACAATGGAGTCACCTCCATGCACGATGCTACTGAGTGCGGAATCTGGGGTGGGCTGTATGAGATTGCCCAGGCTGCCAATCTGGGGGTGAGGGTTGAGAAAGAGCGGATTGTAGTCGAAAAGTGCGTGCCTGAGATATGTAAATATTTCGGCATAGACCCCTATGCCTCTATCAGCGAGGGGACATTGATTATGTCCTGCCGGGAGCATAAAGCCGAGGAGGTGGTGAAGGCTTTGTCCCGAAAGGGTATAGCCTCGTCTATCGTCGGTGAGCTGGTAAGTCCTAGACATGGGATGATTCTGGTGGAGAGGGGGAAGGAGAAGAAGCTGAAACACCCGGTGGTCGACCCCTTCTGGCAGGCTTTTTACAACGCACTCAAGAATACGCCAAGTTGACTGTATTCACGAGGGTTGGATGGGCACAGAGAGCTTAAGGGTTGAAGAGTTCGCCTGGCACGCTGCAAATAGTGATTGGCGTCGGGGGGATATGCTCACTGCCGGTATTGATGTAGGTTCGGTAGCATCCAAGGCGGTGATTCTGGCGGATGGCGCTCTGGTTGCTTATGGCATCATGTGGAATGAGACTGAGGGCACCAGGGATGCTCAGAAGTCGCTGGAGGCAGCGCTAAAGGGCACAGGGGTATTGGCGAAGGATGTGGACTGTGTTGTGGGCACTGGTTGTGGTGAAGCCAATTTCTCTGTGGTTAAGAGGACTGTGAGCGAGATATCCTGTCATGCCAGGGGAGCCAATCACAGTATAGGCCCCTCTCTGAGAACTGTGCTGGTGATAGGGGGACGCGAGTGCGTGGCGATGCATTGCAAAGAAGGGGGGCAGGTAGCAGAGTTCATATCGAATGCCTGTCCTCCATCTTATTGTCGGGAGAACCCTTGCGGCGCGTGTGGTGCCGCTCAGGGGCGTGGTATGGAAGTGGTAGCTGATTACCTGGGCGTGCCTCTGGAGAGGATTGGCGCAGTCTCGCTCAAGGTTACTGACAAGCAGCTTAAAGAACGACTTGCTTTGCCTTTGGACAAGCGTGCTCGAGTATATGACGAGGTCCTGGAGGAGATGAACAAGGAAGTGATAACAGGTGGACATTTGCTAGATGGTGGCTTGCCCCCATTGGGCGGTGCCCTGAGTGTTGTCTGTGATGTTCTCGCTAAGTCTCAGACTTCAGCACTGCTGCGCAACGGATGGTCTAAAGAGGAGATTTTAGCTGTGCATAGTGCTGCTCTGGCTCATCAGGCAGCCATGCTGGTCAAGCGCTTGGGTGTTACAGGAGATTTGGCTGTGGTAGGTGGCGTGGCTAATAATGTTGGGGTGGTACGCAGGTTGGAAAACGAGCTGGCGGTAAGGGCAGTAGTTATGAAGCCTGACCCGCAGCTTTCCGCTGCCCTGGGAGCAGCGCTTTACGCAGGGTATTTTCTGGGGAAGGCTCGTAAGGCTAGTTAGCATGGGCAAGATAATTGCGGTTTGCAGGAGCAAGGACAAGGGCACCCCGAAGGAAGATGTCGGGGAAGGGCTTTTTAAGGAGGAGTTCGGGCTGGTGGGCGATGCCCACGCGGATTGCTGCACGCACCGTCAGGTCAGTCTGCTGGCAATCGAGAGCATTAACAAGATGCGTGGCAAGGGGTTCGATGTGGGTCCTGGCGACTTTGCGGAGAATCTCACCACGGAGTGTATTGACCTGGTCGCACTGCCTGTGGGCACGCGTCTGACTGTAGGGCAAGGCGTTGTGCTTGAGGTTACGCAGATAGGCAAGGATTGCCACACCAAGTGCGCCATATATCGCCAGATAGGCAAGTGCGTCATGCCCAAGGAGGGGGTATTTGCCAGGGTGGTCAGGGGTGGTGTGGTGAAGGCGGGAGATGTGCTGGCGATTGGTGAAATGTGATAATTTTTTAACCTTTCCAGCACCCATTTTATGACTTCTCTATGAGCAATTGTTAGCATAGGATCATGAAGGTAAAGGTGGACAGGGACTTATGCATCGGTGTGGGGAATTGCATTGCTTTCGCCCCCTCGGTCTTTATACTGGATGAGGAGCGTAAAGCGGTGGTCCTAAACCCATCATCGGTAGATGAGTTCACCCTGTTGGAAGCCGCTAAAAGCTGTCCTGCGAGCGCTATCATTCTTGAGGACGACGAAGGACATCAGGTATTTCCCTAGAGAATTGTCAAGCTGAGTCTAATGTGTTAGATTTAGTCCACAACTTATGAGGCGAAGATTATGAGAGAAGTCTATCTGGACAATGCCGCTACCACGCCTCTTCTCCCCGAGGTGCGTGCGGCGATGCTGCCTTTCCTGGGTGAGACCTTCGGTAATCCGTCGTCGCTTCACGACTGGGGCGACGTTGCCAGGCAGGCTGTGGATGAGGCTCGTTCTCAAGTAGCCGAGCTTGTCGGCGCCAATGCAGAGGAGATAATCTTCACAGGCAGCGGCACTGAGGCTAACAATCTCGCTGTCAAGGGGCTGGCGCTGGCGCAGCAGAGCAAGGGCAAGCATGTGGTGGTCTCGTCTGTCGAGCATTTCTCCGCGCTGCACTCGGCGAGGACACTTGAGAAATGGGGCTTCGAGATGACGCAGGTACCGGTGGATAAGTACGGTATGGTGAATCCTGATGACGTTAAGAAGAGTATCAGGAAGGACACCGTGCTGGTCTCCGTAATGCATGCTAACGGCGAAGTGGGCACCATAGAGCCGATAAGAGAGATAGCTAAGATAGCCAGGGAGAATAATGTTGTCTTTCACACTGACGCTGTAGCCACTGCTGGCACTATCCCCGTTAATGTGAAGGAGCTGGGTGTGGATGCCTTGAGCCTGGCGGGCAATCAGTTCTATGGTCCGAAGGGAGTAGGCGCTCTCTGGGTGAGAAGGGGTGTGCGCATTATGCCCCTCCTCGATGGGGGGATACAGGAGGGGGGCAGGCGCGCCGGCACTGAGAACGTGCCTGCTATAGTAGGGTTGGGCAAGGCTGCCGAACTGGCTAAGCGGGATATGGATGTTCGAATGAAGCAGCTTATCCCGCTTCGAGATAGTCTGGTTAAGGAGCTTCCTTCTAAGATTGAGCACGTGGCGGTTACGGGGCATCCGCAAAATCGCCTCCCCGGACATGCCAGCTTCTGCGTGGAGTTCATTGAGGGCGAATCGATGCTGATGTTCTTGAACATGGAAGGGGTCGCAGTATCCAGCGGCTCAGCCTGCACCTCGAAGGCTCTCAAGGCTTCCCACGTGCTCATAGCCATGGGCATATCGCATGAGCTGGCTCAGGGTTCCTTGCTATGCACCTTTGGACTGGATAATACAGCGGAGGATGTGGATTACGTTCTGAAGGTGCTGCCACCTATCGTGGACAGATTGCGGCAGATGTCGCCGCTTTACTCTAAGTTTATGAAATCGAGCAAAGGAGGCAAGTGAGATGCCTATTTATAGCGACAAGGTGATGGAGCACTTTATGCACCCTCGCAATGTGGGGGAGATAGAGAATGCTGATGGCATCGGCGAAGAGGGCAACCCCGTATGCGGGGACATGATGACCTTTTACATTAAGGTCAAGGATAACCGTTTAGAGGATGTAAAGTTCAAGACCTTCGGCTGCGGCGCCGCCATCGCTGTATCCAGCATGGTCAGCGAGATGGCGATGGGCAAGACGCTGGAGGAGGCATTGAAGATAACCCCCGCTGCGGTGGCTGCCGAGCTTGAGGGTTTGCCCAAGAATAAGTACCACTGCTCTAATCTGGGAGCCCAGGCTTTACATAAAGCCATTGAGGATTATCAGAATAAGCAGAAGGGTCAAGGGGGGAAGTAGCTATGAAGAAGCAGAATGAAAAGAAGCATCTGCATTGTCCCTACTGTAATGAGGAGATAAAGGCATTGAATCTGCCTTATTGCACGGCTTGCCAGGTCACCATTTTCTACTGTCCCAAGTGCCACAAGCCCACGCCGCGCGATAAAAAGGTATGTGCCCACTGCGGCGCCGTGATTATTAAGTGCTAGCGTCACCAGCAGGAGGTGCTCCTATGGCAGAGAAAGAGAAGATGACCATTGCGCTCTTCAGCGGCGAACTCGACAAGGCTCTGGCTGCTTTCATGCTGGCGACCACCGGTGCCAGCATGGGTATGGAGGTCAAGATATTCTTTACCTTCTGGGGACTGGATGTTATTAAGAAGAATGAGGGAAGCATCAAAAGCAAAGGGCTGAGGAGGAAGATGTTGGGTCTCCTGAATCGAGGCGGCTCCAAGCGATCGAAGCTTTCCAAGTTCCACATGTTCGGCTTAGGCACGTGGATGATTAAACGGCTGATGAAGGAAATCAATATGCCGTCCCTTGAGGAGTTCATTAAAATGGCTCATGAGATGGGTGTAAAACTTATTCCCTGCAGCACGACGTGCGGGTTGATGGGCTTGTCAGAGGATTCATTCCGCCCCGAGGCGGAAGGCATAGCCGGGGCTGCCTATTTTTTGAACGAGGCGCGTGATTCGAAGGTGACATTATTTATCTAAGTGCCTTTTCGCTCAGAAAGCTGAGGGGGTAGATGAAAGCAGATCAAACGTTAGATTGTGTGGGGCTGTATTGTCCCATGCCTATTGTCAAGACCTCGGAGCGGGTTAAGAAGATGAAGACGGGTGAGGTTCTAGAGGTGGTGGCTGACGATAAGGGCATAAAACTGGACATGCCTGCGTGGTGCAAAGCCACCGGACATGAGTTTTTAGGGGTGGAGGAGAAGGGTGGGGAGATCAAGGTCTACGTTAAGAAGACACACGATTAGACCCTTCAACTAAAGCCTGAACTCCCACTGACAGACCGGCTCAATCTTACTATCAGGTGGTATCAAATCAGCCAAACCGATTCTATGGGTTTGTTTTGTCCGTCGCCCGTGTGCCGGCACTTTTAAGGGTTTCACCTTTATTTTGGGGTCAATCTGCGCCGCATAGTTCTGGAGCAGCCTCTGCTCCATATCCCCGCAGATGTGAGATAGATTAGTCTCTCCACCTATCCTCTCAAGGTATTCCCGTGTGGTGCATCGGTAGTTGCTGACTATCCCCACATTCGGGTTTTTAAGCTCAAAGGTGCAGTTATAGAGCAAGCCGAATCCCGGATTGACCTGCAGTAGCTTCAGGCACTGCTCAACCGGTGAACCTTTCACCTTCAGGGCTTCTGCCAGGTATCTCGAGTTGAATGAGGATGCATCCCGCCACACTTTTTCTTGCAGCTCCCAGGCTATTTCGTCTCCGTATAGCTCCTGGACAAGCGAGCGCCACTGTCCGTCAATCAGTCTGAAGAGGCGGGAGCTTTGCACCAGCAATTTCGCCACTGTTTCCTTGCGGAAGTTCTCGATGCCGATTCGTGGGTAGAGGGGTCCGCTGTAGTCCTCGAGGTTCGATGGTGCTCCTTTTACCTCAATCTCCTTTTTCATTTCGGATACGTAATCTCTGGGGTCGCCTGCCATGATATCGCCCAGCCAGAAAACCCATTTACAGTAAGGTTCGTCCTCTCTCATGCGGGGGATGAGCTTGAGGGGCATACATTTCATACCGGGGTCGAAGCACTTAGCCCATCCTTGAAATAGGGG
>CAYHAX010000161.1:0-10130 GCA_964354695.1 uncultured Dehalococcoidia bacterium | reverse complement strand
GGCATGGCTGCAACTCGACCTCAAGCTGATAGCGGATGTGGGGATAGTGGGCTATCCCAATGCAGGGAAATCCACCCTGCTCAGCACGGTAACTAAAGCCAGACCCAAGATTGCAGATTATCCTTTCACCACCCTTGAGCCGGTTTTGGGTGTGGTGGATATGGTGGATATGGGTGAGCGGAGCTTTGTGCTGGCTGATATCCCCGGTATCATTGAAGGGGCTCACCTGGGACGTGGGCTGGGACTGGACTTCCTGCGGCATATAGAGCGCACCCAGGTCTTAATACATCTGGTTGATGGGGGGGCTGAAAATCCCCTGTCTGAGATGGGGAAGGTGGAGGCGGAGCTCGAGTCGTATGAGCCTCCCCTAAACGATAGACCGCGGGTGGTGGCAATAAACAAGATAGATTTGCCGGAGGTGAGAGAGCGCTTGCCTCAACTGGAGAAGGAGTTCAAAGGGCTGGGGATTCCGTTGTATTATATATCCGCAGCCACAGGCGAGGGCGTGCGGGAGCTTTTGCTGAGGGCAGTAGAGCTTGTGGCGCAGTCAGGTAAAAAAGAGATGGAGAAAAAGGAAGAGGAAGAGTTCAAGGTGTTTCGACCTCGACCGCTGCCTTCCAGGAGGGGCTCGAAGCGAGAGGGCAAGCATGACCAAGTCTAAGACAGGGGTTCTGGGAGGCACCTTCGACCCTATCCATCTGGGGCATCTCATCATAGCTGAGGATGTCAGGCAGAGGCTGGGTCTCGAGGAGGTGCTCTTCATCCCGGCAGGTCATCCCTGGCTCAAGCTTAAGGGGGAGAAGCCCGTAAGTGAGGCTGAGCACAGGCTGGGGATGCTGAAGCTGGCTATAGCCTCCAACCCCTATTTCAGGGTATCCAGTATCGAAATCGACCGCCCCGGGCTTTCCTATAGCATAGATACAGTCCTCGAGTTGAAAGCGAAGCTGGGAGCCGGGGCAGAAATATACTTCATAGTGGGACCCGATGCCATGGCTGAATTCCCTCAGTGGAAGGAGCCTGCTCGGCTGCTGGAGAACTGTCAGGTCGTGGGCATAGGGCGTCCCGGGCATGTTGAGGCAGACCTGCACATTCTGGATTTATTTGTTCCTGGCGCTTCCCGGCGCATCAAGATGATGGACGTGCCCCAGATTGATATCAGCTCCACGGACATCAGAAATCGGGTAGCGAAGGGTCTGTCCATCCGCTACCTGGTTCCCGAGGCGGTGGAGAGGTATATAAGGGAGCACGGTTTGTATAGATGATGGAAAGCCCAAATCCAAATCGGAGGATCCTTTTACCCTCGATTTGGGATGTCGTTTTGTAACTAGGGTGTGCAGAGGGACAAAGTCCCTTTGCCAGGGGGTTTGGGGGTGTCCCCCAATATAAGTAGTCCACCAAGACTGGGGGACTACAGGGGGTTGAGAAGAGTTAAAAAAACGCTCTCAGTTTCGAGCATTTGATATTGTTTAGAATTTAGGAATTAGGATTTTGAATTTCTTTGAACGGCAGGTGAAATACCAAGAGGAGGCTCAAAGTGACCAAGTCTTCTGAAGACAAGAGGTTGCTGGAATTGTTCAAGGAGCATGCGCTCCTTCACGGCGAATTCACCCTCTCTTCGGGGCTGAAAAGCAACTATTATTACGATGGCAGGCTGCTGACACTCTTGCCCGAGGGAGCCTATCTCATCGGGAAGAAAATCCTGAGAATCCTGGAAGGCACCGGGGCTGAGGCTGTGGGCGGCATGACCATGGGCGCCGACCCCATGGTTGCAGCGGTTGCGGTGGCGAGCCATCTTGAGGGCAAGCCCATGCCGGCTTTCATCGTGAGGGCTGAGGTTAAGGGACACGGAACGCAGAAGCGCATCGAGGGACCGCTGAAGAAGGGGTCGAAGGTGGCCATAGTAGACGATGTTGTAACCACCGGCGGCTCGGTTAGGAGAGCCATAGAGGCTGTGGAGGCAGAGGGCTGCAAGGTGGTTAAAGTGGTGGTGCTGCTCGACCGCCACCAGGGCGGCTCCTACGAAATAAAGAAAAAGGGCTACGACTTTCAGGCTATCCTGAGCGCAGACGCAGCAGGCAGGGTGAGGCTGGCATAGTGCCACTCTCGATTAAGATAATTTGGCAGAAATGCGAGCAATTTGAGTTCACTTTTGCGTTGAAATGTGATAGAATTGGTTAATGGACTGCAATGAGGCTCAAGGCTGTAATAGTCTCATTCCTGCCCCCGATAGGGATAGGCTCGTTACCCTCTTCGGCCCTGCTCCTCTCCCGCCCACGGCTCCCCTATACATGTGGAACCATTTCTCAAGTCCACATCAGGCTGTGAGGTGGCAAGTTGAGCATTTGGCAGAAGCTGGCAAAACGCGGTGCAGGGAGATAAATGGCTGAGAATAAGAGCCAGAACCACAACACCTATAATGCCGAAGATATAACTGTGCTCGATGGGCTGCAGGCGGTGCGCCTGCGCCCCAGCATGTATATCGGCAGCACCGACCAGAGGGGTTTGCATCACCTCGTCCATGAGATTGTCGACAACAGCATAGACGAGGCGATGGTGGGCTACTGCGATAAGATCGAGATTGTCATCAATGAGGATGGCTCGGTGAGCGTAGCCGACGATGGCAGGGGCATACCTGTGGAAATTCACTCTGTTAGCAAGGTGTCAGCGCTGGAGACGGTGATGACCACCCTGCACGCCGGAGGCAAATTCGGTGGTCGCAGCTACACTGTCTGCGGCGGCTTGCACGGTGTGGGCGCCTCTGTGGTGAACGCGCTCTCCGCCTGGCTGAAGGTGGAGGTGAAACGCGACGGCAAGCTCTACCTACAGGAGTACGTGCGCGGCGTTCCCAAGGCTGCGGTGAAGGCAGTGGGGAGGGCTGAGGGCAGCGGCACCAAGGTTACCTTCCTTGCCGATGAGCAGATATTCAGCAAGATAGATTACAGCTTCGAGTCACTGGCGCAGTCCTTCCGCGAGATGGCGTATCTAAATAAGGGTGTGGAGATATGGTTCAAGGACCTGCGCCGCGATATCGAGAAGACCTTCTTCTTCGAAGGCGGGATTGTCAGCTTCGTGCGCCATTTAAATCGGAGGCGGGCAGTCCTGCAGAATATGCCGGCTTATATCACTAAGATGGTGGACAGCACCATTGTGGAGGTTGCGCTTCAGTATAACGAGACCTTCACCGAGTCCACGCTAAGCTTCGCCAACTGCATAAACACCATAGATGGCGGCAGCCACCTCACCGGCTTCCGCTCAGCGCTCACCCGCGTGCTCAACGATTACGGCAGGAAATACAAAATACTCAAGGACAGCGAAGCCAACCTCAGCGGCGACGACGTCAGGGAGGGTTTGACAGCGATAATCAGCGTCAAGCTCACCCAGCCCCAGTTCGAAGGGCAGACCAAGACCCGCCTGGGCAATCAGGAGATAAAGAGCATTGTGGAATCCATCGTTTCCGAGGGGCTGGCTGCTTATCTGGAGGAGCACCCGGCAGAGGGCAAGCGGGTCATGGAGAAGTGCATGACCTCAGCCCGCGCCCGCGAGGCGGCGCGCAAGGCTCGCGACCTGGTAACCCGCAAAGGGCTTTTCGACACAGGCACCCTGCCCGGCAAGCTTGCCGATTGCTCGGAGAGAGACCCTGCATTCTGCGAGATATACATAGTAGAGGGAGACTCCGCAGGAGGCTCAGCCAAGCAGGGCAGGGACCGGCGCTTCCAGGCGATATTGCCGCTCAAGGGTAAGATATTGAACGTGGAGAAGGCGCGTCCCGAGAGAATGCTGGCTCACGAGGAGATTCGCGCTTTAATCACAGCGCTGGGCGCGGGCAGCAGCGTTGACTTCGACACCGCAAAGCTGCGCTACCACCGCGTGATAATTATGACCGATGCCGATGTAGACGGTGCGCACATTCGAACCCTTTTGCTCACCTTCTTCTACCGCCATATGGCGAAGCTGATAGAGAGCGGTTATCTGTTCATAGCTCAACCGCCGCTCTACCGCGTAAAGAAGGGCAAGGAAGAGCACTGGATCTATTCAGATAAAGAGAAAGACGCCCTGGTGTCGAAGATGGGGACGAGGGGGGTGGAGATACAGCGGTATAAAGGTCTGGGCGAGATGAATCCCCATCAGCTCTGGTCGACCACCATGGACCCTGCCAAGCGGATACTGCTCAAGGTGGATGTGGAGGATGCGGTCAAAGCCAACGAGATCATCGAGACCTTGATGGGCGAAGAGGTGCCTCCCCGCAAAGCCTTCATCCTGGCTCACGCCCTCCAGGTGAAAAACCTGGACGTCTAATATTCAAAACCCCAAGCTCCAACCCCGAAACCCATCAACGCCACACGAAACGGGCCGCGCCCTCCGTGTTCCACCGTGCCCCCACCTTGCACTTTGCATTTCACGCCCCTGTGACATTTCCCCCTTGACACCATGAGAACTAATGTTCTATTATTACCCCACAATTCAGGGACTCGGTCAGGCTGTCGGGGCACTTCACACGTAAATAACGCGGTTTTGCAACCCGAGCATAAGGACGTTCCCTTTTTGAGGGGAGAAAAATACGTTCCGCTGAAGCTGACCCGAAACCCTGAAAACAGCGCTGAAAAACAACTGAATATCTGAAAAATGCGGAAGCCTGAACTCTAGCCGTACTATGCCCAAAAAGGCCCTCCGTGAACCAGCCTTGCTGACGGCTGAACGCTCTCTTGAGCTTCGCTTGCCAGACCTGGCAGGCAAGTGTACAATATAACATAATAAGCAGGCAGGCTTCGGTCCCCGAGGTGAAGGAGGCAGGATGGAGAAAGGCACGTGGACGGTTAAGACAGGTCTCGCCCAGATGTTGAAGGGCGGGGTGATTATGGATGTTACCACCGCGGAGCAGGCTAAGATTGCTGAGGCTGCCGGGGCTTGTGCGGTGATGGCTCTGGAGCGGGTTCCTGCGGATATTCGCGCTGCGGGCGGTGTCGCCCGAATGGCTGACCCCCTGGTGATAGAGGCTATCATGAAGTCGGTGTCCATCCCGGTGATGGCGAAGTGCCGCATCGGGCACTTTGTGGAGGCTCAGGTGCTTGAGGCGCTGTGTATTGATTTCATTGATGAGTCAGAGGTGCTCACCCCTGCTGACGAGAAGCATCATATAAATAAGCAGGAATTCAAAGTACCCTTTGTCTGCGGCTGCCGCGACCTCGGCGAAGCACTGCGCCGCATCGGTGAGGGCGCAGCCATGATTCGAACCAAGGGCGAGGCGGGGACAGGCAACATTGTGGAGGCGGTGAGGCACATGAGGGCGGTGATGGACGGCATAAGGAAGCTGCACAATATGGTAGACGATGAACTGATGGCTGAGGCTAAAGCCTTGGGTGCGCCGTTTGAACTGGTTAAGGAAGTGCACAAGACGGGCAAGCTGCCTGTGGTCAATTTCGCTGCTGGTGGAGTAGCTTCCCCTGCGGATGCTGCGCTGATGATGCAGCTCGGGGCTGACGGGGTATTCGTCGGCTCTGGTGTCTTCAAATCAGCGAACCCCGAGGCGATGGGTAAGGCTATTGTCCGCGCTACGACACACCATAGAGACCCGGCAACTATCGCCGAGGTCTCCAAGGGCATAGGCGCAGCCATGGCGGGGCTGGACATAAAGACCATACCCGAGAAGGAACTGCTTGCGCCCCGCGGCTGGTGAACCCTCGAGTCTTTTGAAGGTAAAAATGAAGAAAATAGGCGTTCTGGCGATGCAGGGGGCTTTCAGGGAGCACATAGCTGCTCTGAAAAGCCTGGGGGTGGAGGCAGTCCCGGTCAGGCGAGCCGAGGAGCTCAACGGTATCAACGGGCTGGTGATACCCGGCGGTGAGAGCACGGCCATCGGCAAGCTGATAAAAGAGCACAGTTTGCTGGAAGAGGTCGAGAAGCTTATTGCCAAGGGGCTGCCCGTTTTAGGCACCTGCGCCGGCATGATTTTGCTGGCAAAGGAAGTCCCGGGGCATGAGCACTGCCTGAAGGCGATGAATATAAAGGTGCGGCGTAATGCCTACGGTCGCCAGGTGGATAGCTTTGAAATTGACCTGCGCATAGAAGCGCTGGGGGAAGCGCCGTTCCGTGCGGTGTTCATTCGAGCCCCCAGGATTGAAAAGGCTGAGGATGGCGTGGAGATACTGGCGTGCTTGCCCGATGGCACGCCGGTGGCAGCCAGGGAGGGGAATCTCGTGGTAACAGCCTTCCATCCCGAGCTGACCCCTGACATTCGGCTTCACGAGTACTTCCTGTCCATAGTCAACGGCAGTTCCAAAGCAGAAGTGGCTGAAATGTGATGATTCGCTCTCTTCATCTTACTGACGTTGGGGCACTGCTCTTGTTTCTGGGCAAGTCTCCAGTAAACGAGGCGAGGACAAGGGGTAGCCCAAGCAGTGAGAAGGGGGATCTGCTCTCAGCCATACCGCTGCTCAAAGGCTGTCTGATTTCAGCTAACAAACAGCACAGCCTTGTTTATTCCCAGCAAGGGTTTGTGCGGGGACTGGTCTGTCTGCGGAGTTGCAGCGGACCCAGCGCCTGTACAGTCGAGCATCTTCTGCTAGCCTCGGGCCGCGAGGGGCTCTGCTTTGACCTTTTGGAGAAGATAGGCTTCGCCGGAGATAAGGTCAGGGCGGAGCGCGTTTTCCTCCGTCTCGATTCCGATAGCCTTTCGCTTGACATGGCGAAACAGGCTGGCTTCAATCAACACCTCACGGAGTCTCTCTATCGCCTGGACGAAGTGCGCACAGCGAGCCCTGAGCCATCGCTCTCTCTGAGACCTAAGTACAGCGCCGATGAGCATGGCTTGTTCCGTCTATACAACGCATCTACACCGTTGCAGGTGCGCAGGGCTGTGGGGATGACCCTGGAGGAGTGGTGTCAGAGCAGGGAAAGGGATGCCACCAGAGAGATGGTATCGGAAAGCAAGGGTGAGATTTCGGCATACTTGCGATTGAGGCTGGGGGTGATGTCCGGTCAATTCGATATCATGACCGAACTGGGGGTTGATGAGCAACAGCAGTTGGTGGACTACAGCCTGACAGCCCTCAAAGGCAGGAGCCCTATATTTTGCCCGGTTCCCGAGTATCAGCAGCAGTTGCAGCGAATTCTCGAAGAGCGGGGCTTCCGCCTGGCGGCTTCACACGCCTGTTTGAGCAAGCAGCTTGCGGTCAGGGTCCGCGAACCGCAACTGGTGCCGCTGAGAGCGTAGCGTCATTACGAGCGCAGCAAAGGGTATCAGAGATTCTTCGCTTCGCTCAGAATGACATGATAATTATGGCATTTTGGGGTTGCGAAACGGAGGCAACTTAACACTATGCAGAAGATAATAACGGATGATTTGGATGCCCTGCTCGATGCGCTTCCTCCTCACAATGTCTCCGAGCCTATACGCCATGGTGAGGGGCGCCACGAACTCCTTGAGGTAGTTCTGGACTTGGGGCGGCGACCAGAGGCGCGCTATATCGGGCGAGAGGTTTTCCTCAGCACTAGAGAGGTGACCGCTGAGGACATTGACTATGTGGTCGCCCACATCGGAGCTTTCGGCGACGACAACCGCGCGGGCATCGAGCGCACGCTGCATCGCATCTCCGCTATCCGCAATCGCAAGAGGCGAGTCGTGGGCTTGTCCTGCCGCGTGGGGCGCGCAGTCTTCGGAACCATCGCCTTAATCCAGGACCTGGTAGAGTCAGGGGGAAGCATCCTTCTTCTGGGACGCCCCGGGGTGGGCAAGACCACGATGCTGCGCGAGGTGGCACGCGTGCTTGCTGATGACCTGAAGAAACGCGTGGTCATAGTTGATACCTCTAATGAAATCGCTGGCGATGGCGATATACCCCATCCTGCCATAGGGAGGGCGAGACGCATGCAGGTTGCCACGCCGGCTATGCAGCACGCTGTGATGATAGAGGCGGTGGAGAACCATATGCCCCAGGTAATCATAATAGACGAGATAGGCACTGAGCTCGAAGCCCAGGCAGCGCGCACCATCGCCGAACGCGGGGTGCAGCTTGTGGGCACTGCGCACGGTAACACGCTGGATAACCTGATGATGAACCCCACGCTCTCCGACCTCATCGGTGGCATTCAGTCGGTCACCCTGGGCGATGAGGAGGCGAGGAGGCGGGGCACCCAGAAGTCCATTCTGGAGCGCAAGGCGCCCCCGACCTTCGATGTGGTCGTGGAGATTCAGAGCTTCGAGCGGGTAGCCATTCACCCCGATGTCTCCGCTATGGTGGACGCCATGTTGCGCGGGCACTTCGTGCCGGTTGAGGTGCGCTGGTTCGAAAACGGCGAGGTGAGAAGCGAGAAATCGATGCCCTTCTCCACGCCTCAGCCTGAGGTTGTGAAGAAGTCGCCCAAGAAAGGCGAGCTTAAGAAGATATTGCCTTTCGGCATCAACCGTGCCAGGCTCGATGAGAGCATAAAGAGGATGAAGCTGTCGGCAGAGGTGGTCAGCGACATAAAGGAGGCTGACCTGGTGATGACCTCAAAGAGGCACTACCGCCGGAAGCCACAGCTTCTGAAGGACGCAGAGCTCAAGGGGACCCCCATATATGTCATCAGGAGCGACAAGGTCATCCAGATGGAGCAGGGCTTGGGCAACATCTACAAGGTTGAGGAGCGCCCGGATACAGTAGCCCAGGCGCTCAAGGAGGCGGAGGAGGCTATCGAGGAGATAAAGCGCACCGGGCAATCGGTGGAGCTGAGCCCGCAAAACGCCTTTATTCGCCGCTTGCAGCATCAGCTCGCCGAGAAATACCATCTCGTAACCAGAAGCACTGGCAAAGCGCCGAAGCGCCGGGTGCGGATACTCCCCAATGACGATGAGCACAGGGTTTAGAGGGGTTGCCTTTCCGTAGCGCCTTTCGCTGAGGAGTATTGACATATCGTAAGATTGCCCATATCATTTGAGTTTACGGGGGACCGGTGGGAAATTCTGCATTCATCGTTTTCGAAGGTGGCGAGGGCAGTGGTAAGTCCACCCAGGCTAAAGCTCTGGAAGGACAACTCCGAAGGCTCGGTTTTAAGACAGTTCTTACCCACGAGCCCGGCGGCACTTTGCTGGGGAACAAGTTACGTCGCTGGCTCAAGTGGGGCAGGGGCGTAACCACGCAAACCGAGCTTTTCCTCTTCCTCGCCTCGCGAAGCCAGTTGGTGACCAAGGTCATACGCCCTGCCCTGGAGAGAGGGGAGGTCGTCATATGTGACCGCTTCGATGCCTCAACCTTTGCTTATCAGGGCTATGGGCGAGGCATGGATTTAGCCTTCCTCGAGACCATAAACAGCTTCGTCACAGATGGGCTCAGCCCCGACCTGGTAATCCTGCTGGACCTGGATGTGGAGAAGGGTCTCAAGCGCAAGAGGATGAGATTGGACTGCTTCGAGCGGGAGGAGTTCGCCTTCCATCACAGGGTGCGGGATGCCTATCTCAAGCTGGCAGCCGCCGACCCCGAGCGCTGGCTGGTAGTAGATGGCGCGCTCCCCGAAGAGAATGTTCGGGATATAATCTGGGCTCGGGTAAAACAGCTCGTTAGCTAGAACCCCTTTTTGCTTCCCTCGATACCAGCTCTCTATACGCTGCCATCAGCCCCTCTGTTATCTTGCCCCTCTTGCCACTGCCTATGGACTTGCCGTTGACCTCTGTTAGGGGCATCAGCTCGATAACGGAGCTGCTGAGGAATGCCTCGTCGGCTCTGAGCAGTTCCTCCAGCCGAACCTTGCGCTCCGCAAACTTGATACCACGTTCACGGGCAAGCTCGATGACGACCTGGCGGGTGATGCCTGGCAGACAACCACTATTCACGCTGGGAGTAATCAGCCTTCCTTTTGATATTAGGAAGATATTGCAGGTGCTGCCCTCGCAGAGAAAACCGCGCTCGTTTAGCAGTATGGCCTCGTCTGCTTCCTTTGCCTCCCTGCGGGCGAGGATATTATTCAGCCAGCTAGCGGTTTTCAGGCGGGCGAGGGGCGACTGGCTGTCCTGCCGTGTGGAGGCTACTACTGCTTTAAAGCCTTTTCTATAAGCCTCGTCGGAGAGCGGGGTATAGTGCAGGGCTATGATGAGCACGGTGGACTTGGGGTGTTTCGGTGGTTCTGGGATAGCCTCTCCTTCCCCGATGGACACGGTC
>CAYHAX010000160.1:0-2591 GCA_964354695.1 uncultured Dehalococcoidia bacterium | reverse complement strand
GGTGAGAAGTACAACGTTGACTGTATCGGGATAGCCGGAGAGAACTTGGTCAGATACGCCAGCATAATGAACGACCTGCATCGGGCGGCGGGGCGGTGCGGCGGCGGGGCGGTAATGGGTTCTAAAAAGTTGAAGGCCATTGCGGTGTTCGGGAAGAAGCCTGTGAAACTGGCAAACCCGTCTTCCTTCGCGGAGGTGGCAAAGAAACAGTTCGAGTTGCTTGACCAGCACATGTTCAAAGTAACGTTGGAGACATTCGGCACGAATGCCGTTATCGACCTCGTGAATGTAAGGGGTGGATTCCCCACCAGAAACTGGCAGACCAGTGTTTTCCCCCAGATAGAGGAAATAAACGCGATGGCTCTCAGCGATAAGGTTCTCAAAGAGCCTTTGGGCTGCTTCGCTTGCCCCTTAAAGTGCGGCAGAGGAAGCGAGATACGAAGCGGGAAATACAAGGGCGCCAAGGGGGAGGGACCGGAATACGAAACCGTGGGCACTATGGGAGGACAATGTCAGATAACCGATATGGAAGCGATTACAAAGGGGCATTACCTATGCAACGACTACGGGATGGACACCATATCCACTGGCTCCACTATAGCGTTTGCTATGGAGTGCTATGAGAAGGGCATATTGACCAAATCGGATACCGATGGATTGGACCTCAAGTTCGGCGACGCTGATGTTATGATTGCACTTGTCCACAAGATAGCGAAGAGGGAGGGTATAGGTAACCTGCTGGCTGAGGGAACGAGGAAGATGGCGCAAAAGCTGGACAAGGGGTCTGAGAAATTCGCCATGAACGTAAAAGGGCTGGAGCTTCCAGCCTATGATTCCCGGGCTGTCCAGATAACCGGTCTGGCATACGCCGTGGCTAACAGGGGTGGCGACCATATTACAGCCTACATTCAAGGCCCCACATTCCTCGATATCCCCTTCCTCTGCATTCCAGATAGCCAGATTAAAGACTCGCTCGTGGCAGACCCAGAGGAAGTCCATATCCTAGTGGAACTGGAGAATGTAATGACCGCCCTCGACACGCTGGGGGCGTGCAAATTCATGGGATTCTGCCTGGCTTCGGAGGAATGGGTGGAGCTGGTGGAACACTGTCTGGGGCACAAATTCACCTATGAGGACTTGACTAAGGTTGGCGAGAGGGCTTACAACCTCGCCAGAGCCTTCAATGTGAGAGAGGGTGCAACCAGAGCCGATGATACCCTGCCTCCTCGCCTTTTGGAGGAGCCTTTGACCGAGGGTCCCGCAGCAGGAAGAGTGAACGAGAATCTACCTGCCATGCTGGACAAGTATTACCAGCTTCGCGGTTGGGACAAGGCTACCGGCAAGCCAACCGCTGCGAAACTCAAACAACTGGGGCTGGATGAGTATATACACGATATCTGGGGGAAATAGAGAGAACGCCCATGACAGAGAAGATAAAAGGCAGCGATAAGCCCTGGCTCAAGAACTATAAACTCGGTCCCTATCCGCTAAAGAAGACGCTGGAGCCATATCCCAAGGTGCCGATATACAAATTCCTGGACGACTCAGCCGAGGCGTACCCTGGACAGGTTGCCATAGAGTATCTGGGGAAAAAGATGAAGTATAGCGAGCTGAGGAATTACGTGGACAGGCTGGCGAACGCCCTTGCGGGGCTGGGGGTCAAAAAGGGCGACAGGGTGGCTTCGATTCTACCGAATTGCCCGCAATCCATAATAACCGATTTCGCAGTGTCCAAAACGGGCGGTGCCCTTGTCCCCTGCAGCACGCTTCACAGGGTTCTCGACCTGGAATACGAGATAGGTGAGTCAGGCGCAGAGACGGTAGTCTGCTCGGAAGAAGGCTTGAGCCTGGTGAACTCAATAAAGGGCAAAACCAAAATCAAGAATGTAATAGTAACCTCGCCTATGGACTACTCCTCCACAGCACCCGAAGTTAGGCAGGTGTCAGGCGCTTACCATTTCAAAGACCTGATAGCGCAACATGAGCCAAAGCCACCTCAGGTTGTCATCAACCCCATGGAGGACCTGGCTTATCTCTCCTTCACCGGCGGGGCTACTGGAGTGCCCAAGGGCGTGATGATTACCCATTACAACCGGGCCTGCAATATAAGACAGGCTACATGGACGCTTGAGCCTCTCTGGCCCGGGCTAAGAGGCAAGGCTGCCACTGAGATAGTAGTCCCTCTATTCCACTCGTACGGACACCTCGGGGCGCAAGCAAGCATTTCCCTGGGGCTGCGAATCCTGCTGGTATCCGACCCCAGGGACATCGACCAGACCGTAAACCTCATAAAGGAGAACCGCCCCATCCTAATCTACGTTGTCCCTACTCACCTGATGATGATAGCCGAGAGAAAAATGGGGCGACTGCCGGTCATGTTCATGTCGGGAGCTGCCCCGCTCCCCGAAGGTATTTTCAATGCTATCAAGTCTGATATGATGATGCCGGTGACAGAGGGCTACGGTTTGACCGAGTGTGGACCGATGACCCATATAAACATCTCAACCTTCTCCAAGCTTACGGGTTTCGTGGCCAAGGAGATTCTTGGCATCGGAGTGCCGGTCCCAGATACCGAAGTGAAGATAGTGAGC
>CAYHAX010000159.1:0-2245 GCA_964354695.1 uncultured Dehalococcoidia bacterium | reverse complement strand
CAATGCCGGTGGGTTCTTGCACGGTGGCGTCGCCTATACCCTGGCGGACTCCGGCATGGGGGTGGCGCTGTGGGCAAGCCTGGGCGAGGATGAGGTATGCTCAACGATAGAGAGCAAGATTGTCTATTTCGAGGCGGTGTCGTCCGGCACGCTTATCTGTGAGGCGAGGCTGGTGCAGAAAAGCAAGAACTTCGCTGTAATGGAATGTGAAATCAGAAACAATGGGAAGCTGGCTGCGAAGGCAATATCGACATTTTCAGTGTTTGAGAGCAAGAGGAAGACAGGGGCACAGCAACTGAGAATTGCAAAATTGAAATAGCAAAGGGAAAACTGCAAAAGGAGCTGTCAGCGCTCAGCTTTCAGCGGTCAGGGGGCAATTCATGAATTGCCCCTACAAAAAGGAAGGAAATTATACGACTTGCGATATTCTATTGCGAAGAGTATAATGGTATATGAACACCCTGGCGCATGATTAAATCTAACCCCTTAGAAGGTGGTAATGCGGCAGTCTTACGATCAAAATCTCGATCAAAACTACAAACCTGAGCTGTCTTACGAGGAATGTCTGCGTATAGTCAAAGGGCTGGAATCTGTTAGAAGGTACCGTTTGGCTAATAACCCCATTGTTGAGAGGGCAGCCAGGTTTATGCAACGCAACAAGATTCACCATCTCCCGTCATTGAATCTGCTTATAGGGGATATGGCGGCTAAGGTGTTGGAAGATGCTAAGCATTCAGCCGCGATAGTAGGGCTTCCGAAGCCAGTTCTCTAGCACGGACCATCCCCAGCCCGCCCCGACACTGACGACGGCACAAGGCGCTAGCGGGCGTCGTCAGGGCAGACTGAATCTATAATCTACGCCCCATATATATTGTCTTCTACTGATACCTGACCTTCTCACGGTCTACGAAGAGGTCGAAGCCCGTAGGTGTTTTGCGGATGGAGGCAGGATGTCCTGCTAATTCGAACTTGATATCTGGTCCCGCCATTCTCCCTCCCCATGTTTGGATGACTGCTCCCTCTACAACGAGTTCTCCAGCGAATGTCGAGGGATTCCAGCGTACCACTACGGTGTGGCGTGCCCCGCCAACATTTGGTGTCCAAACCCTGGTAGGCATACTCTCCACCTCCCTTTAACATTTGTTCCCACCCGCTCCGCAAGCAAATACAGGTATCTGATGGAGATTTCTACTATCGTTTTAACTTAGCTACCGATAGCTAGGTAAGCCAATGATATATGAAGTAAGCCAGCACTGCCATAATTGCGATAAAAATGAGGAGAATCACTATATGGAGTAGACAGCCACCCACTATCAATCTTAATGGCAACAATATTACTCTTATGACCAGCCTTATGATAGCGGCCACTATTTTGAATGGAAGAAGCAATAACCCTAGCAACATGCCCTCATTGTATCAAATAGCGGTTTGTCCAGCAATGAAATCGGTTTGGGGGAGAAGATTCAAAAACACCTTGCGAGCAAAAACGTGTGCGTTTATTTTACAACAATCCTGCCCTTCGGCTTCGCAACTGCTTCGCCGATGATAGAGGCGGACTTGATGCCGGCACGGCGCATGCGTTTTACGAGGGGCTCGGCGTCGGCGGTGGGGACGGACATCAGCAAGCCGCCTGAGGTCTGGGGGTCGAAGAGGATGTCCACCATAACCCTGGAGACGTTTTTGTCTATCTCGACCATCTTTATGCGGAAGTCTCTGTTGCGGGCGGTGCCGCCGGGCACCATGCCCATTTCGGCGTACTCCTTTGCCTCGGGGAAGCAGGGGACTTTATCCGAGTGAATTATCATGCCAACGTTAGTGCCCTCTATCATCTCGCAGGCATGACCCAGCAGCCCGAAGCCGGTTACGTCGGTGCAGGCATGTACATCCACGGTCAGCATTAACTCAGAGGCTTTTTTGTTGAGGGTCGTCATGTTGCCCACGGATTTGGTGACTGCCTGCTCGCTCGCCTCGCCGCCTTTGAGGGCGGTGCTGATGATACCTGTACCCAGCGGTTTGGTCAGGATGAGCTTGTCTCCTGCCTTGGCGCCCTGGTTCAGGACTACCCTGTTGGGGTGGATGACGCCGGTGACTGAGAGGCCGTATTTGAGCTCAGCGTCTTCGACGCTGTGACCGCCCACCAGCACCACGCCCGCCTCGCGCATCTTGTCCAGCCCCCCGGTCAGTATCTCCCTTAATATGGACATGTCCATGGTCTTGACGGGGAAGCAGACGATGTTCATGGCGG
>CAYHAX010000158.1:0-5498 GCA_964354695.1 uncultured Dehalococcoidia bacterium | reverse complement strand
CAAGCGACAGGCTCATGCTGTTCGTCAAAGTCATGAGCAGGTCAATATCGGATTTCGAGAAGGCGTTTTCTTTATCGAGATTTTGCAGGCTGACAACTCCCCGGGCTACATTCCCGACCAGCATTGGGACTCCCAGCCAGGTCTTCGGCAATTCCGTGCCAGGCACCACCCTCATCTTTCCTGCATTCACAACTTTGATGATCTCATCCTG
Organism: uncultured Dehalococcoidia bacterium; assembly: GCA_964354695.1. Lineage (GTDB taxonomy): Bacteria > Chloroflexota > Dehalococcoidia > SZUA-161 > SZUA-161 > CAYHAX01. Next base: position 5,287 of record CAYHAX010000158.1, on the reverse strand, counting down.
GTTGATCATGAAGGGCATGCGCGAACGAATGACCTCCGCCCGTGAACTATCTAGTGGCTGCCAGCCTTGAATATGGAGATGCCGTCCGCGCTCGATAGCGTAGTGGTGAAAGATCTTTTTTGTGTTTGGGTCATATTGGGAGATCATTACTACTTGTGCATTGAAGGTGTCGCGCAGTTTGTCGCCGACGAGGTCGTAGATGCCCTGCATATCGAGCTTGGACGACAAGCCTTCCTGCACACTGTTTATGAGAGCTAACTCGGATGCGCGTTGCTCTACAAACTGGGCGTAGAATTCCGCCGTGGCTTTCCAATCCCCCAGTGATGCCGCTTTTTCTGCTTGCGCCTGAAAATCCTGCATGACCTTTTGCACCTTTTGAGACATGTGCCCCATTCTCTCTAAGGCTCAGCCTTAGTATCTCACATAACGATGCTTAACCATAAACCGCTGGTGTACATACTCTACGAATTCATTTCCTTTGTTCATACTATAAATCCATATATAAGTGTTTCTTTCCCTATGTCTTGTTAAAGGCAGTGCTGACACGGGAGGCTTTGGCGAGGGCTTTCATGAGGGCATTGTAACACTAATGCTCAACGCGGCGAAGTTTATTGAAATTATCCGTTTGAATGAAGTCCATCAGCGCAACTCCACGCGGTGGAGTTGCGCTGATAACCGCCTCGAGCTAAGCTGCCTGACGGTTCGGGCTACGCATCAATCATTATCGCGTATCCTTGTAGGCAAGGCTCTTATGCTTTTTCACGAGCCAGCCAGGGCAGCATGAGCGAGTTGTTAGGTGGTAGTAGGGCCGCATCAGACTGAGGAGCGGAGAACTGTGATCCTGCCTCTTTCGTGCAAGACTACTTCTGAGCTAATGCCTGAGGCATTGACCACCTTGTCGACGCGCGTGAAGAGATCTGCTTGGCGCGCTTGGATGTCCTTGTCCGCCGGCTCTTGATCAAATGCGCTTGCGACCGCCCAGTAGGCGTCGAGAGCACTAGCGGATGGTGCGTGGGTGAAGAAATCGAAAGCACTGCTACCTTCCACAGCGAAGAGGTGTCTTTGAACGATGAGCTCAATTGCCCGGTCGGCCTGGCGGTAAGCCTCGGCACTCTGGCTTGGGAACGCCTCGGACAACAATGCCCTCCCCTCGTGATAGACCTCGAGGATCGGCGCCTCGGGAAAAGGGTGTAGGTCGACCAAATACCCCTCAGGCTTTAGCAGCCGGTGGATCTCCTCAAGGGCATGAACCATGCCCTCCCAGTCCATTCAACACAGCGACCAGGATAGGATCACCACATCGAAGGCCGAGCGTTTGCAAGACGCGGCGAAGTCTGCGAATGCAGTGTGGCGAAACTCGACGATGGCCTGCAATTCCTGGGGAAGGGACTTCTTGGCGCGGAGTATGGATGGTTCGAAGGGATCGATGGCGATGACGCGAGCCGCCTTGGCAGCATAGCGCCAAGTGAGGCGACCGTCCCCACAACCAACCTCTAGGACGTCGCGTCCATCGATACGGGCAAGCTGGAATAGAGCGCGGGGTTCGTTGTTCTCAGGGTCTACTCTTATGTTCATAAGGCAATCCTCTGGCAGGGGTGAGGCGCTCTGACCGACATTAGGGGCCGGGTAAGGAGGCAGCGTTACCGCCGCCCCCTCCCCTAAGAACCGGACGTGAGACTTTCACCTCATCCGGCTCAAGCCTTTCAAAAACGCCCTCTTCAGGACGCGGTTTCACAACAGATGAACTTCGGCCATGAATTTGCCAGTGGCAGGTGGGATGCAGCATTACCAGGTTGCTCATCGTGTCACCGCCACCCTTTGACTTCCAGATGACATGGTGTATGTGCCATCTAGTTTCAAGGGTGATGGATTGCCCACAACGAGGGCATAGGCCATCCTGTGCTTTCCACAGGTTGAGTAGCTGCTGATTTCCTTTCAACCTGGCTGTCATCTTCTTTCTCAGGCGATCCTCAAAGTACATTTCCCAGGCGGGATCATAGGGATTAGCTTTGGCCCGGATTTTGAGATGTCTTCGGATGGGTATGTGGGCGGCAGAAATCAGACGAATGGTCATAGGTTTGCCGTCTTTACTGGCTGCTTCCCCACTGAAGACCCAGTGTCGGTTGCCAAGGGTCTTGAAATATTTCTGCCTTACCCAGCGAGCGCCTTTATTCGGATGTCGGCGTTTTGCCCAACGCCAGAGAGCGTTGAAGATAGCAGCGTCTACACGGTGGTAAGTTTGGCTGCTGCATACGTGCTGGTGGTAGTTCGCCCAGCCTCGGATGACCGGATTGAGACGACTTATCAGATCTCCCGCGGTAACCGTTTTGTTCTCTTTGATGATGTGGCGGATTTTGGTCAAGAACGCCTGCACGTTCTTCTGGGCAGGCTTGATGAGTAGCCTTCCGTTGTATTTGCGGATGTTCTGACCCAGGAAGTCGAAGCCATCATCAATATGTGTAATGCAGGTCTTTTCTGCCGAGAGTTCCAGCCCTCGTGTCTTCATGAACTGCCCCACGAACGGCCTGACCTGGCTTTCCAACAGTTCTCTTGAACGGGCTGTAACAATGAAGTCATCTGCGTATCGCACGAAGTTGACTCCGCTGACGGGCTTGTTGTTGTTCTTCGGGCAAAACCCGTCTCGCAATTCTTGTTCCAGTCCGTCGAGTACCAGGTTCATCAGTGCGGGTGATATCACTCCCCCTTGCGGCGTGCCTTCTTCTGTTGGGTGGAAAGCGCGCTTTTCGATATACCCCGCCTTCAACCATTTGCCCAAAATGGCTTTCTCCATCGCAATGTTTGCCAATAACCACTCATGGCTGATTTTGTCGAAGCAGGCTCGGATATCGCCTTCCAGTATCCAGCCGGGTGATACTTTTCGCTTGGATAGGATTATAAAGCACTGCTGGATGGCGTCTGCCGTCGACCGCTCCTTGCGAAACCCATACGAGTTCGGGGCGGCGGTGGTTTCGGCAACCGGGTCGAGCGCCAGCAAGTACAAGGCTTCCATCGCCCGGTCTTTCATCGTGGGTATTCCTAGTGGCCGCAGTTTCTTCGGATTGCTGTTCTTTGGGATGTACGTCCGCCGTCGCGGTTGAGGTTGATAACCCCTTTGTCTCAGGTTCTGCATCGCAGCTGCCTTCTTGGCCGCAGTGTCCCATACCTCTCCATCTACCCCAGGTGTATTCTTGCCTCGATTTTCTGTCACTCGCCGCACGGCCATACTCTTGCCGCTGTACGAGTGGGTCAGCAGGCGTTGCAGGGCTTTCACCTTGCCCCACCGGCCTTCCTGTGTCGCCTTCACGATACGCGCTTGCAGCCGGCGCACATTTCGGTTGACTGCTCGCCAGTCAATGGCGTTCCAGTCCACCTCGCTATGGAAGGGCGCACAAGCGTTTTCTGCTCTCATCTGCTTTCCCTTCTTGGCCGGTTTCTCAAGCTCTCTCGTGACGAAAGACCATGCGGAAGTCTGCCCCCTTTCGGGGTGGGTATCCCATCTTTCGATGACCCTATCCGTCTCATTACATGACCGCCTTCGCTTCTTCCGCAATCCCCTGCCCGCCATCCCAACAGTTCTCCTTGCGGTTCGCCTGCCCCTGATGGGGCGGAGTGACGGGTTTACCACGTTCCTCTTGGGTAACCTGGCAGGTTAGGTCCGCTCTCTTCGCCGGGAGTGTCGGTTTTATCTTCCGCTTGCCCATGACAAGGGTATCAATAGCCTTTGTGCCCACTCCATTGCCTTTTTGGCTCAAGCCTGTTATCTGCGCCTTCTGCTTGTTCCGCCTGACGACGTTTATCGAGCGTTCGCATGTGCTGACCATATTGCCAATCCTGGCCCTAGCCCTTTGACGCTTTCGGGCGCATTTCGGCCTCACGGATTCGATGCCGGTACGGGTTGCACCGTCGGTACTTTGTCTGTGGTGCTGCGTTAGACCACATAGGATACTGCTGATGGGACAGCAGGTCTTGTCAGGATTTCGCCCGCAAGACAATTACTCAAGAGACCTCGTGTCGCAAATTGATGTGGCGGCCAGTGCCAACGCCGAAGCCCGGTTCAACGCGCCGCCACATCAATCCGAGTTGAACTAAGCCGTCATAGGAAACGTACCTGACCGTTTGGAATTTAAGGGACGCTCTTAGGTCAAATCCGTCATTAAATTCGTGGATATATATTGATTGTACAACCAAAAAGCCTGCCAGCACAAGCTAGAGATCCGGCGAAAAGGGCATTCGGATGAATAATTCCTTACGTGAGACGAGTGGAAACCTGGGTGCAGGCGTGAAATCCAGCATCAAGGGAAGAAGTAGAGACGGAAAGGCAAAGCAACTCATGGTGGGCAGCGTCCCGTAGGTTGAATGGTGCGTTGAAAAAGCAAGGGATGCCCACAGCTTGGGCACAATTTTGGTCCAGGCGTTGCATCTGCTGGCGCAGTTTCAGGCTGCCCGCTGTTCTCGGGGTAATCGTGCTCGAGCTGTAGGCGCAAAACGGCCAGGCGTTTGCGGAAGCCGGGTGCGAAGAAGCCAAAGTAACGCACCTTTCGGCAAGCTCAGGGCAGGCTCTTGACGAAGCCTTTGGGCAGCACATGCTGCAAGAAACGGTGGATGAATGCTTCGGCGGAGAGTGTGCACAGCTTGGGCTCACCTGTGTCCGTCGCCCGGTAGCGAAATGTAACCTGGTCGTTCTCCAACATGACCAGGCGGCGGTTGCTGATGGCCACTCGGAAAACATAGGGCGCCAGGTACTTCAAGGCTGTGCGCCCATTGCCAACCGCTTTGCAGTGCACCACCCAATCCTGTTGCCAGACCTTCGATGGTATTTGCGTGATCAGCGCCGACTTTTGTAAGGCTTGCCGGAGCTTGCCCCGGAAGATTTTCGAAAGTGTCTTCACCGGCAGCAGAAAATCCTGCCGGGCAGGCAGCCAGGTATGCGTAACGGGTGCCAGGCCGCCAGCCGGAACCAGGTAGTGGATATGTGGGTGATAGGCCAGATTGCGTCCCCAGGTGTGAAGAATACCCACCATGCCGATTTGACCGCCCACGAAACGCGGGTCTTTCGCCAGGTGCTGCGTGGCAGCCGCGGAAACCTGAAAGAGCAGATTGTAGAGCAAACTCCGGTTGCTGCGCACGATTTCGTTCAGCGCCGCAGGCAGGGTGAAGGTCAGCATGAAGTAAGGCACTGGCAAGAGCAAATCTTGCTGCGCCTCCAGCCATTCCTGGGCTTTGTCATTCTGGCATTTGGGACAGTGACGGTTGCGACAGGAATGATAACTGTACTGCACCTCGCCGC